>NZ_KE992690.1:0-12823 GCF_000466465.2 Clostridium sp. KLE 1755 | reverse complement strand
GGGGCGGTTTTCCAGCGGCTCCCGATCCCCGCCGCAGACAGAACGCATGGCATTTACACAGCCTTTCGCACAGCTACATAATAACCCAACAGGAATTTGGAGGTCAATAGTATGGTTAAATTAACGCCGCCCATGGGCTGGAATTCATGGAATACCTTTGGAGAGAACATCAATGAAAAACTGATTTTTGAGACAGCGGATGCGATGGTGGAAGCAGGGCTTCCCCGGATGGGCTATGAATATCTGGTCATCGACGACTGCTGGTCCCTGCGTGAGAGGGATGAAAAAGAAAGGCTTGTGCCGGATCCTGGGAAATTCCCCAATGGCATGAAGGCTGTTGCGGATTATGTGCACAGCAAGGGGCTGAAATTCGGTATGTATTCCTGCGCCGGGAACCTGACCTGCGCCGGTTATCCGGGAAGCTTTGAGCATGAGTTCATCGATGCGGAGACATTCGCGCAGTGGGGCGTGGATTTCCTGAAATATGATTACTGCTATCACAGCCCTATCATTCATGGGCAGTACCTGTACAGACGCATGGGGCTTGCCCTGGAAAACTGCGGCCGTGATATCCTCTTCAGCGCCTGTTCCTGGGGAGCGGATCAGACCCATGAGTGGATCAAGACCTCCGCAGCCTCCATGTGGCGTTCTACCGGGGATATCTTCGATACATGGGAGTCCGTAAAGGATCTGGTAAAGCAGCAGGAGAAGCTGCATCCTTATAATGGCGTGGGCTGCTTCAATGATATGGACATGCTGATCGTTGGCATGTATGGCAATGGAAATGTGGGCCTGAAGGGCTGCAGCGACGTGCAGTACAAGACACATTTTTCCATCTGGTCCCTGCTTGGCTCACCGCTGATGATCGGCTGCGATGTGCGCAGTATGACGGAGGAAACGAAGAAGATTCTGGGAAATGAAGAGCTGATCCGTATCAACCAGGACAGCGCCTGCCGTCAGGCCTACAAGCTGCAGGGAATCTGGGCCGGGGACGATATGCTCATTTATGCAAGGCAGCTGGAAAACGGGGATCTTGCGATTGGCCTGTTCAATATGAGTGAGGAAAAGGCGGTTGCCAGATTTAACCTGGATGAAGTGGGCCTGGGCTTTTCTACAGGAAAAACACTGGAGATGAAGGAAGTGTGGAGCGGCGAGTGCATTAAAGTGAAGAACGCCACTGTTTCCAGGGAGCTTGCACCGTTTGACTGCGAGGTATTCCGGGCAAAGGTGGTTGATCTATAATGTCCGCGTGCTTTCAATGCGGTAAAGAGCTTACCTACAATGAAATCGGCGCATATAAAAAGTTCGTGAACAGGGGCGCGGCGGAGTTTTTGTGTAAAAGGTGCCTGGCCGGACGGCTGGATGTGCCGGTGGAGCTGATTGATCAGAAAATAGAGCATTTCAAACAACAGGGTTGTACCCTCTTTATTTAAAATAAAAAACGGCAGGTTAGCTGCCGTTTTTTTGTTGCCATAAAAGCCTGGAAAAACGTCGTTTTTATGCTGCTTTTTTAATCACTCATCTTCTACGTGGCGGGGGACGCCTATGGAGGAACCCGGCTTAAGCGATGCGGAAAGCGTGATAGAAATTGGAACATCCTCCGGATTTTCCAATCTGCTGAGAATACGTTTGGCCGCATAAATTCCAAGCTGTTCAAGCGGTTGGGCGACTATAGTTAAAGGGGGATGCGTTACTCTGGCCAGCCCCATATCATCGAAACCAATAAAGGAAATATCCTCTGGAATCCGGATATTCTGTTCCTTCAGGGCAATAAAGGCACCCAGTGTCATATCGTAATTCGTGGGAAAGACAGCCGTCATATTCGGATTGCCTTTTAGCAGGCGGCATATACCTTCATATCCTCCTTCCAGAGTAAAATCACCACAGACAATAAGGCTGTCATTTAGGGGGATTTTGGAGGACGCTAATGCCTGCCGATAGCCTTCCAGACGTTCCCGTGAGGTGGAATAGTCAGTGGGACCGCTAATCAGGCCGATCTGCCGGTGCCCCTGGTCGATAAGGCTCTGAACGGCTTTGCGGGCAATGCAGGTATTGTCAATCAGAATATTGTCGATCTGCCCTTCCAGCCCGGATATCATACGATCCAGTACAAGAACAGGAACCTTTTTCGATAATGCAGGTTTTAAATGTTCTCCTGTTGTACATACGGGCATGTTAATGATACCGTCTACCATTCTCCCTAACAAAAACTGTACAAGACTGCGTTCAAGAGCGGCATCCGTATGGCAGTCACAGATCATGATACTGTAATCATGCTCCCGGAGGAGAGTCTCCATTTGGACAAGAATGTTTGTTATAAAAAGATTATTCAGATCCGGAATGATAACCCCGATAATATGTGACCGGTTCAGTTTAAATCCCCGGGCATACTCATTCACAGTATAATCAAGCTTATGTATCGCCTGCTCGATGGCAATGCGGTTCTTTTCGCGGAGTTTTGCGCCGTTCAGATATTTCGATATGGTGGCGGTGCTCAGGCCGGTTTCTTTTGCAATATCCTTCAGCGTAGCAGGCATAGTAATACTCCTCATAAAAAATTAAACGATTTACTTTTTGTTAATAATATCATCCAAAGGTTTTGGTGTCAAGAATAGAAACCTATATTTGATTCTAATAGTTTGAAGGCTAAAAATAAAAATTATTAGTGCAGATTGCATAAATATTCTGCTTGACAAAGCACATGTAGGATGCTAATTATATATATAACAATTAACATTTGGTAGGGAGGAGGAAATATATATGGCGGTGAAAGCTACCAGGGTAAAGGGGACGGTTATGTTAAACCAGCCGAATGCCAAGAAAAGTTTGGGGAAAAGGATATCTACGGAGGTAAAAAGGCACTGGCAGTTATATGTGATGTTGATTTTGCCTGTTACCTATCTGATTATTTTTGCCTATCTCCCTATGGGCGGGGCGGTTATTGCGTTTAAGGACTATTCTATCCGGGGTGGAATCTGGGGGAGCGACTGGGTAGGATTAAAACACTTCAAAAATTTCTTTACCACACCGGATTTCAAGGTTTTGATGAGAAATACGCTTGCACTCAGTTTGTACAGCCTTGTAATCAGCTTTCCCATGCCTATCCTCCTTGCGTTGGCAATTAATGAAATGCGGGGGCGGCATTATAAGAAAGTCGTTCAGATGGTTACCTATCTCCCTTATTTCATTTCCACAGTAGTGTTGGTAGGTATCATGCAGAATATTTTTTCGATCAGGACAGGACTGGTCAATAATATAATTACTGCACTGGGAGGGACGGCAGTTGATTTCATGGGAAAACCGGAGCTCTTCAGAAGCCTGTATGTATGGTCGGGTGTCTGGCAGGGAATGGGATACAGCGCGGTTATTTATATTGCGGCACTTGCGAGTGTTGATACTTCCCAGGTAGAGGCGGCGATCATTGACGGCGCGGGCCGTTTCGCAAGAGTGTGGAATGTAGATATTCCCGCGATTATGCCGACAATTGTAATTCAGCTGATTCTGGCGGTAGGCAGTATTATGAGCCTGGGATTTGAAAAGGTATATCTGATGCAGAATCCGGTGAATATGCAGTTTTCCGAGATTATTTCCACTTTTGTTTATAAGCGTGGTCTTATCAATTTCCAGTATTCATATGCGACGGCAGTAGGATTGTTCAATTCCGTATGTAATCTGGTTCTGATAGTACTTGCAAATATGTTTTCGAAAAAAGTAAACGAGACCAGCTTGTGGTAAGGAGGCGGCTATGGCAAAGACAATAAAAAAGAAAAATATGTCTGTCCGGTATTATACGAAACCGAAGGATTACATATACATGGTGCTTGTGCATATTTTGTGCGCCGTATCTGTAATATGCATCTTGATTCCATTGATTTATGTTGTGGCGGCCTCTTTTTCGTCGCCGAAAGCACTTCTTTCGGGCAGGGTTTTCCTGGTGCCTGTGGATTTTACATTGCGTGGTTATAAAATGCTTTTAAAGCATGAACTGCTTGTAACCGGATTTTGCAACTCCCTTTTATATACGGTGGTGGGTACTGTGATTAACCTGGTTATGACGGTACTGGCGGCTTATCCGCTGTCACGTAAGGATCTGGCGATCCGTAATCCGGTTATGCTTTTGTTCACTTTTACCATGCTTTTTAACGGCGGTATGATTCCCACCTATATTCTGATTAAAAACCTGGGAATGCTTGACACCATCTGGGCACTGGTAATACCGACCTCTATTTCGGTCTGGAACCTGATTATTACACGTACCTATTTCCAGTCCACAATTCCCGGGGAAGTACAGGAAAGCGCCAGCGTGGACGGCTGCGATGATTTTACCTTCCTGATTAAAATTGCAATTCCTCTTGCAAAGCCGATTCTGGCAGTAAATGTCCTGCTGTATGCGGTAGGCCACTGGAATTCTTATTTTAACGAAATGATGTATCTGAGTACGAATACCAAGTTCCCTCTGCAGCTTGTCCTGCGGGAAATCCTGGTTAATATGGGCACGGCAGGTATGACGCTTGATGTTACGAAACAGCTGGAGATGCAGGAAACAAAATATCTGCTGCAGTATTCAAGTATTATTGTTGGTTCTGTGCCGGTTATGCTGCTTTATCCTTTCGTTCAGAAATATTTTGTAAAAGGAATTATGGTAGGGGCGATTAAGGGGTGAGACTTGTTGGGTTGTGATCTGAACATTTCATTTTCGGGAAAAGAGTGGGGTGTCAGAATAAATAAAAAGGAGGAAAAGGTTCTATGAAGAAAAAAGTGTTGGCCTTGCTGTTATCCGCATGTATGGTAATAAGCATGGCAGGATGTTCATCCGGGGGGAAAGAAACCGCTGCTGGTAATACAGGAGGAGGCGGAGGAGAAGGCGCAAATGCAGCAGCTGAGGCGGGAGATACCTCCTTACCGGAAGGCTTTAACGCTACCGGCATGCCGATCATGAATGAGAAAATCACACTGAAGGTATGGATTGAAGGCGGGGCGGATATTGATTGGGAACAAAACCGGTTTGTAAAAGAGATCGAAGAAAAATCCAATATCAAGCTTCAGATTATTTCAACTCCTCTTTCCGATGCGCTCCAGAAGAGAAATCTGATGCTGGCCAGCGGGGATTATCCGGATCTTATTCTGACTGACTGGCCGACGGTATTTACAAAGTCGGATATTATGCAGTATGGGGTGAAGGAAGGGGTCCTGCTTCCCATTACGGATTATATTGATAAGTATGGCAACAATATGAAGCGTATTTTTGAGTATAATCCCAGCTACAGGGACAGATGTGTTGCACCGGATGGAGAAATTTATGGATTTGCACGTTTCTCGGAGTGCTACCACTGCAGCGCATATCCCAAGATTTATCTGCGTCAGGACTGGATGGATAAGCTGGGGCTGAAAATGCCTGAAACTACCGAAGAGCTGAGAGAAGTATTAAGGGCTTTCGTAAACGATGATCCTAACGGAAACGGAAAGAAAGACGAAATCGGTATGCTCGGCGCCACTACCTGGAATACGATGGTTGAATACGCATTGATGGGTATGTCTTTCCAGACAGTAAAACCTGATTTCTGGCTCAGCCTGGGCGCTGATGGAAAATCTGTGGAATTTTCTCCTTCTACAGATGCTTACCGTGAAGGTCTGCGTTATATTAAGAGCCTTTATGATGAAGGACTGATTGATGGTGCTTCCTTTACCCAGAAGGAGGATCAGCTGGCACAGACAGTCAGGACAGAACCCCATGTGGTTGGAATGTATGTCTGCGATCATGCTGGTATGGGTTATGACAATAATGATCCTGTAGAAGCAGAAAATTATCAGATCCTGATTCCCGTGGCAGGGCCGGATGGCTTCAGACGTCAGGGACAGAATGCGAATGAAGGTGAAGTACAGGGATTCCATGCGGTAATTACAGATGCCTGTAAGTATCCGGAAGCAGCTTTCCGTTTGATCGATGAGTTCTTCTATGATGATGATTATAATATGGAACGTAAGTATGGGGAAAGAGGTCTTGGCTGGGATTATTGTCCTGAAGGAACCAAGAACGTATTTGGCGGTGATGCCAGATATATTGTAAACTCTCTTACAGAAGATCAGAATGCAGAGATTAGTAAGGGCACGATGATGGTAGGACCGCAGGCTGACCTGGCTCCTTTCCGCCTTTCCATGCTTCCCGAGGTGGATGATATTTATCAGCCCGGAAACTATGAACAGCGTATTACTCTTGATACCCAGAAGGTAGAACAGTATATTCCGAAGGAAAGACTGGATTATACGGTATTTATTCCTCTGGACATGGCAGATGACTATGCTGAGATTCAGACGAACCTGAATAGCTTTGTCCGTATGGCTACCGTTCAGTTTATTACAGGTGAGCGTGACATCGAAACCGGTTGGGATCAGTATCTGAGTGAACTTGATTCTTACAGAGTTGATCGCTATATTGAAATATATAAGACAGCTGCCGGCAGATAAAACGGTTAAAACGGTCAGGCTTCCGGGAAACTCCGGAGCCTGGCTGTTTTTTAGTTACAGATATTTGTTCTTAGGTTTAGGGAAGGAAGGGACACAGATTATGGAATTATGGTACAAAGAACCGGCGTCTTATTGGGAGGAAGCGCTTCCGCTGGGAAATGGAAGGCTGGGGGCAATGGTATGGTCAGGGACAAAGCAGGAGAAAATTTCGTTAAATGAGGATTCGCTGTGGTCAGGTTATCCCCAGAACCACGATATTCCCGGAGCATCGGAATACTACAGGCAGGCACGCCGGCTGGCCATGGAAAAGAAATATGAAGAGGCGCAGGCGCTCCTTGAACAGAATGTGCTTGGGGAATTCACACAGAGCTATCTGCCGTTGGGTGAACTGACCTTGGATATGGTCCATCCTGAGGGTGAGATCCAAAACTACCGTCGGTCATTGGATCTTGGGAAGGCGCTTTCCAGACTGCAGTATTCGGCAGGGAAGGTAAATTACGTGCGGGAAATGTTCGTCAGTGCGCCGGATCAGGTTATGGTGATGCACATTTCAGCCGACAGGCCCGGCATGGTTTCCCTGAAAGCAGGTTTTTCCTGCCAGCTTCGGGCAGAAGTATCCACGGAAGAAAACAGAATGATCCTGGACGGAATCGCTCCCTCACAGGTGGATCCATCCTATGTTGATTCTCCGGATCCGGTTATTTATGAGGAAGCTCCGGAAAAGAAAGGAATGCGGTTTTGTGCGGTATTAGCGATTGAGCCTGTGGGCGGGGAAGTAAAAAGGCTGCCGGAGGGACTGGAAGTAAGCAATGCGGACAGCGTTACACTGTTTCTGGCCGCCCGGACAAGCTTTAACGGTCCGTTCAGGCATCCGTTCCTGGAGGGAAAACCTTATAAAGAACCTTGTTTCAGGGAACTGCTTGCCGCACAGAAGTCGGGGTATGACAGGCTTCTGGAACGGCATGTGAAGGAATACCAGCAGTATTTTAACAGGGTCTGCCTTGACCTGGGGCCGGGAAGAGAAGACCTGCCGATTCCACAACGGCTCGCCGACTGGGAAAAGGATGTGGATCCCGGGCGCTATGCCCTGCTTTTCCAGTATGGGCGTTACCTTTTGATTTCAAGTTCCCGGCCGGGAACGCAGCCGGCAAATCTCCAGGGAATCTGGAATCAGCATATGCGCGCCCCATGGAGTTCCAATTATACAATTAATATCAATACGGAAATGAACTATTGGGGAGCGGAAACGGTGAATCTGCCGGAAATGCATGAGCCTTTAATGGAGCTGATTAATAACCTGAGGGTCAGCGGAGGAAAAACAGCTGAAATCCATTATAATGCCAGAGGGTTTGTATCGCATCATAACAGTGATATATGGTGTCTTTCCACTCCGGTGGGAAACCGGGGGAAGGGTACGGCAGTGTATGCCTTCTGGCCTCTGTCGGCAGGCTGGTTAAGCGCGCATGTTTATGATCATTACCTTTTTTCGGGAGATTTGGATTTCCTGCGCCAGACAGGTTATCCCATTATCCGGGATGCGGCGCGGTTTTTCCTGGATGTCCTTGTTGAAAATGAGGATGGTAAACTGATTTTTGCACCTTCCACTTCGCCGGAGAATCAGTTTGTCTATCACGGCAAACCATGCGCGGTCAGTCAGACGACCACGATGACGATGGCAATTATCCGGGAAACATTGGGGAATGCTGCGGCCTGCTGCCGGTTATTGGAGACAGATCAGGAATTTCTTGCAGAAACGGAAGCGGCGCTTGAACGTCTTCCGGAGTATCGGATAGGATCACGCGGCGAATTACTTGAATGGAATGAAGAGTTGGAGGAAAACGAGCCGACACACAGGCATTCTTCCCATCTTTACCCTCTTTATCCCGGCAGGCAGATTTCCGTGGAGAAAACGCCTGAACTGGCAGAGGCCTGCCGCCGGACGCTTGAACTGAGAGGGGATGAAAGCACCGGATGGGCGCTGGCCTGGAGGGTGGCGCTGTGGGCCCATCTGCACAATGGGGAAAAGGCTTACAGTATACTGAAAAAGCAATTACGTCCTGTGGACGGAAGCGATCCCATGAATTACCGGCAGGGAGGAGGGTGTTATCCCAATATGTTCGGCGCACATCCTCCGTTCCAGATTGATTCCAATTTCGGTTCCTGCGCAGGCATTGCGGAAATGCTGATGCAAAGCACAGAAAATGAGATTGCTCTGCTTCCTGCGCTTCCCAGGGCTTTGGGAACAGGCATGGTTTCCGGACTGTGTACGCGCGCCGGGGCAACTGTTGCCATAAACTTCAGGGAGGGCAGGCTTGAAAAAGCAGAGCTGAAGGGAACAAGGCCGCAGGAAAGGGAGATGACTGTCTGCTATAAGGGCAGGAAGAAAAAAGTCATCCTCAAAGAGGGAATGTCAGTCAGTTTAACGGAGGCAGATTTTTGACAAATATGCGTAAGGTTTTTATATGCTTCTTTTCCATGCTTTTGTGGTTTGGCCTTTCCGGATGTGCAGAAGCTGAACCTGAACAGCCGGAAAATGTGGAAATACATTTTTTTTATAATCAGCCCTGTGCTTCCTGCGACGGAACAAAAGAGCTTTTTGAAATAGTATCGGAGGAACTGGATGATGTTTCCGAACTGTATCCTTATATGGTGTCCGTTTATAATGTATTTCGCAAAGAAGATGCGCAGATAAGGGATTCTGAACTTAAAAAACTGGGGTTTCAGGAAGAACTTGCAGGCTCTCTCACTTACCCGATTATGACTGTAAATGGAAATATTTATTTTGGGACAGATTCCATTCGTTCATCCATCCGGGAAGCCTATCTGACTGCGGGGGAGGATTTATTTGTTTATGGCAGAGGCGTCTATGATCCCACTAAAAATGAGACGTTAAAACAGCAGCTTGAGGATTATAAGCTGGAAAAAGGCAGCTCGTCTGTTGTTTATTTCTATCGGACCGTATGCGAGGAGTGTATCAGGACCAGCGGGGAGGTTCTGGATTTATTTCCGGAAACTGTAGTGGTGGACGGCGTTTCCTATCCGCAGCAGATAATCAGGATCAACACCAGGTCGGGAAGAAATACGGAAATCCTTCAGGCATTTTTTGAAATGTATGAGGTGCCTTTGGAGGATCAGATGGTTCCGATTGTGTTTACCGCCCGGGGATATCTGGCAGGCTATGAAGCGATTTCTTCCGGGCTGTATACGGAAATGGAACAAGGGGCCGGGCTTGGGATGAAATATCCGTCGGAAAAAGGTATTTTTAAATGATTGTGTAATGTAAGGCGTTGCGGTGAAGAAATTCCGCAGCGCCTTTTTGGCAGGGATATTTGAGTTTATGAAAAGGCAGGGGAAAGAATGTTGTTAACAAAAACACTTGCAAATTTATAGATTAGCGGTATAATAAAAACTAACCAGTCAGTTTTTATTATTTCAAGGAGGATTGCAGTATGTTTGAGAACAAAAGATCGCAGTTTCTGTCCGTTAATGTTATAATTTTTTTCAGCGGGTGTACCATATTGTTTCTTATCAGCCAATTATACAGTGTTTTGCAGGTATCATTAATTATGAAGGGGGCCGGTTCCGTATTGTTGCTAAGCTCGGTAATGACTGCAATGGTGGTGCCGAGGATTTTTCTGCTGCCGGTTGCGGGATTTTTGACGGATAAGGCGGGGGTATCCAGGACGCTTACGGGCGGGACCGGGATATTGGGAATTTTGCTGGTTTCCCTGGCTGTTGTGAATCAGGTAAATGCGGTAAATAAATATACTGTTTTTATATATGCGGTTTTGTTTGGAGGAATCAGCGCGGCTATCCTGCCGGCGCTTTATTCTGCGGTTCCGGCGCTGGTAAGCGGGGGAAATCTGCAGAAGGCAAATTCAGTGATGCAGTTCATCAGCCAGGGGTCATTGCTGGCCGGGCCTCTTTTTGCCGGAATTGTGATTGGAAAAATGAGCGATAATGCCTATGTGTTAATGGCGTTGGCCTCCATTGCCGCACTGTTTCTTTTTTCAAGGGTAAAATATAAGGAAAAACAGGGGCAGGCGGAGGTTCCGGAAGGCTCCCGGGCAGCTGTGCAGGGATCATATAAGGATTTATTTAAACTGCCTGTGTTATTATTGTTATTGGGCTTTACGGCCATTCTGAATTTGTGTGTCATTGGCCCCCAGCAGGTCGGATTTCCTGTCGTGGCCATGAACTGTCTGCCCGAAGGGGTGGACGGATATACGAAGCTGTTGTCCATAACGGGGCTGGGTTCTTTGATAAGTGCTGTTATCATTGGAAATATGAAGCGGAGGGAGAACGGGCAGTCCATCCGGCTGATACTGTGGTGTTCCCTGGCGCTGGGCGCTGTATGGAGTGTTTTCAGCTTCGGTTCTTCAAGGCTGCTGATTCTGGGCGCCGCGTTTGCGGCAGGGCTTTTATTGGGAATCATAAATGTGCTGTTTATTACAGTACTTCAGCAGCTTACGCCTGATTTCCTTGTGGGAAGGGTGATGGGCATTCAGTTTTTGTGTTCGGCAGGGCTTCAGCCGGTTTCGTATATGCTGACCGGAGTGGTGCTTAATCAGTTCAGCATCAGCCAGCTTTACCTTATATCAGGGGGAAGCATTATTCTTATTACAATTGTTATATTGGTTTATAGTTATAAAAGTAACACGATGTAAGGGCTGTACACCGTATACCTGAGATATGGTCTGCGGAAGTGATCCGGGAGCGCCGAAATCCGTCGCTTCAAGAGATTTGGGATGGATTTTCACAGCAGCCCGGGAGAAAAGGAACAGCTTCAAAATTAATGTATGGGGAGGAATCAGAGTGCCTAAGATATCGGAAGAAAAAAAGAAACAGCGTCAGAAGGATATTTTAAAAACCGCTTTAGGGCTTTTTTCCAGCAAGGGATATTATGCCACGTCTATTGATGATATCACAAGGGAAGCGGGTATCAGCAAGGGATTGGTATATACTTATTTTAAGAGTAAGGAAGAGATCTTTTTCGGGCTGGCGGAGCATTGGGATGAGCTGACGGAGAATCCTTCTCTTAAGGATGCGCTGAGCCGGGTTATTACCGATAATATGTCTTTGGCGGAAAAATTAATCTGTGTCTGGGATGAAAGTGTAAAGCAATGGACGCAGGAGGATCTGGTTTTTGCGCGGATTAATTTTGAATTCTGGCTGGAGGCTTCGAAAAACGAAGCGCTCAGGGAAAAAATGAAGGAAAGAGCCAGAGTCAGCCTGGGTATGGTGGAGGAAATCATCCTTAAAAGCAGACCGGAGGTTGATCCTGCTGCCGCCGCCGCTTTTTCAAGGTTATGGTGGTCGCAGATAGACGGGCTGGCCGCTTATTTTGTAAGCAATCATATTTTGCCGCCGGAGAGGGAGATGGCGGGGATCAGGGATATTATACTGCATATGTGCAGATATTTTGATGAGCAGGCTTAAAAAAGGATGAAAAACTGTGCGGCCGGGAACGGAGCGTATAAATAAAAACAGGAAGTGCCGTATATTGTAAAAAAATACGGCGCTTCCTGTGATACAGGGCTTTACGGTATGCAGGCTTTCAGTATAAAATCTCCGGCTTCTTCAAAAGCCCTTGTTCGTAGAGGACGTAGGAATCGGTCCAGCAGGGAGGTTCTGTAATGAAGGAGGCGGGGGAGTAGGAGTATTGGCGTTTTTCAGGGTGGTGCAGGGGGCCGAAGGTGTTCCGGCGGGTGAGGATCAGCCGGATGGCGTTCAGGTCCCGGATGAGAGCCTTGTGCGGGGGAAAGGCCAGGGGCACTTCTTCTTTTCCGGAAAGCTTCAGGAGGGCGCCTCCAAAGTCGGGGGCGGTTACGCTGCAAAGGGTGTTTTGCAGGCCTTCTATGTGGTAAGTGATGGCGCCGGAATAGAAGGGAAGGCCCTGGGGAGTGATGTCGCCTATGGTTATGGTTTCGGGCAGGGTGGTGAGGGTGGGGCGGTTATTGGCAAGCGTTACGCCGAACTCTCCCAGGAGGTAGACGGCTTCGATACCGCAGGTGCTGTAGTAGTCCATAACCAGAGTGATGGTGTTGGCTCCGGGGCGGAGAACTTCGTCTGGCAGGGGAATTTTGTCAAAGCAGATGTCTATCCATTTGCCGCTGCTTTTCCGGGGGATTTCCCGGCTGTTTATGAGGATTCGGCGGATGTGCTCCAGATCCTCCAGGGCGAGGGAAATTCCGGTGGGCAGGGCGTCTATGTGGAACCGGTAGGTCACGGTAATGGTGTCGCACAGCCGGGTGCTGCCGCCTTTGTATTTTACCTGATACCAGGGCTGGAGCATTTCTCCGCCGCGGTAGGGCAGCCGGAGATGGTCCCGGAGGGCGCGGTCGGCTTTGAGCACTTC
>NZ_KE992689.1:0-10934 GCF_000466465.2 Clostridium sp. KLE 1755 | reverse complement strand
TGCTTTGCACAACGCCCTATCTGGGCGCACTTTCACGTTTTGGGTGATACCTGTCGGAATACCGCCCCACTTCCTAAAACGCTTCCAAATCTCGACGCTGTATGCTGCGGTCTGTTCCTCTTTGAGCAGCAAATGAAACTCGTCGATGTAATACCGCGTCGCCTTGCCCTCGCTGCGGTTTACCGTTACTCTGTTCCATACTTGGTCTTGGACGATAAGCATACCGACTTTTTTAAGCTGCGTACCGAGTTCCTTAATATCAAAGCAGACAAGGCGGTTATGAATGTCAACGTTTGTCCTGTGGTTAAAAATGTTCAAGCTGCCGTTTACATAGAGTTCCAATGCCGCCGCGATACGCTGCGCTTCCTTTTCCGGCTGCTTCTTGATCTCGTCGTAGAGGTCGCCCAAAATCGGCATATTTTCGGGCTTCGGGTCGGCAAGGTAGTTGCGGTACACGCTGATAACAGCGCGGTCAATCAAGGTCTTTTCGACAGCTTCCAGCCCGTTTTTACCGCCCATAATCAACTCACAAAAGGAAAGGATAAAATCGCTCTTTAAGGCTATGGGCGTGTCGCCCTCGCTGTAATTGAGGTTAATATCCATAGGGTTAATGTACTGCGTGCTGTTCTGCGAAACCTTGATAACCTGTCCTTTCAAACGTCCGACAAGGGGGTAATATTCGGCTTCGGGGTCGCAAATGATAATGTCGTCGGACGTGATAAGAAAAGCGTTTGTGATTTCACGTTTTGCAGAAAAACTTTTGCCGCTGCCCGGTGTGCCGAGTATCAAGCCGTTGGGGTTTTTCAGCTTCTTTCGGTCGCACAAAATCATGTTGTTGGAAAGGGCATTTAAGCCGTAATACAATGCTTCGCCGCTTTGGAACAGCTCTTGCACCGTAAAGGGAACGAAAACGGCGGTGCTGCTGGTCGTCAAGCCGCGCTGGATATGGATAAGGTTTTCCCCCAACGGGATAGAGGACATAAGCCCCTGTTCCTGCCGGTAGTCAAGGCGGGTCAAAATGCAGTTGTATTTCTGTGCGATTGCCGCCGCCCCGAACACTTCGTTATCCAATTTCTGCTTGGTATCTGCAAGGTTTAAGACAAGCAGCGTAAGCAGAAACATTCTTTCGTTGCGGCTCTGCAAATCGCGGAGTAGGTTTTTTGCTTCCCCGCCGTAGGTGGCAAGGTCGGACGGAATAATATCCATGTCATAACCGCTGCGGATTGCTTTCTTTTGTTCTTCAATCTTCATGCGGTCAAGGTCGGTGATCTTGCGCTTAATCGTCTTGATTGCTTCGTTGTGGTCGATACTCTGAATGTGCAGATTGACGATAATCCCGTTTTCCGCGTCCATGAAGTCAGCAAGCATACGGTCGGAAAGTTCCGGCGCGACGATCTGCAAAAAGGAAACCGCACCAAACTTGCCGCCCATTTGAAACATTCGCCCGTCGCCAAATCGGAAAGAGGACGGGGCGATAAAGTCTTTGACGGAAAGACCGCTTGCGGGTAGCCATTCCCACGCAAAGTTAAAGCGTTCCCCGTCCGGGTGGAAAATCCCATGCAGCACTTCAAGACGCTGTTTCCCGTCCAATACCCGCGCCGCCGCGCCGATCACCTTAAAATGGTTGAGGGTGTCCGTTTCAATGCGGGCAAGACGCGCCCGCGCCGATCTGATGTCCTTTGCTTCAACGGTAAAGGTAAGAAACTTGGTCTTGATAAGCCCGTTGTTTCCGCGTTCAAGCTGCGTCCTAAGCATTTCGGTGTATTCTGCTCTGATACTGTCGAAATCGTCATTCTGCGGCGCAATCGTGATACTGTTCTTGAAATCGTCCTTGTTCGCATGGCGGCTGATTAGGGAAAGCTGCACGTTGATAGAAGCGTCGAACGAGTTATACATATCGCAAAGGGCTTCAAAAATGGCGGTTTTGTCGTCCGGCTGCGCAAGCTGATAATTTATATCCTCAAACTCAATGCACTTGGAATACCGCCCGTTTGCAAGGCGGCAAATCCCGTCCTTATACATTCGCTCAAACGGTATGCTGTCCTGCGCCGTATGGGGCTTCCCGTCGCCCTTTGCCTGTCGGATAAGGGTATCTATCTGTTTTCTTTCCTGTCGGGAAAGTTTACGCTTTTCGTTTTGGGTGTTTTTCTTTTCCTTTGACAATCGCCCGTACCTCCTTATCTAATTGCTCTTGCCGCGCAAGGGCGGCATAAAAATTGTTGGTCTGATAAGGTCGCTCTTTGGGGCGAAGAAACTTCACTTCCACAAATTGCCGAATAATCACTTCCAGCGGTTGCCCGTTTTTCTCGTACATGGCAAGCAAAAACATAGGCAGCATGGCAAGCACCATGCACAATGCCGCTGCGCTCGTTCCAACGCTGCCTTTTACCAAAAAGAACAGCGGCAGTCCGATTGCCACCGCCGCGCTGAAACAAATTAGCTGTCGTTTCGTAAGGTTGAACATTACCTTGCTTTTGATTTTTGTTAAGTCCTTTGGGACGGTTACATACGCCATTTCATACCTCCTTTCTGCCCGGAATGTAATCTTCAAAGCGGGGAACAGCATAGAAAAGCCGCTTGTTGTTTACCCATCGTTGCAAATGGCGGGTAACAGGCGGGGCGGTTGGACGCTCGTAAATCATCACATACGGGTCAAAGCCCATAGCCCGCAAGGTGTTCACGCGGTATAAATCCTGTTCGTGAGTGCTGCCGTAGTTGGTAAGAACATACACGCGCCGCTGGCGGCTGCTTTTAATGGCTGTCAAATCCAAAAAACGTTGGAAATACCCGGTCAAGTCCTCGTCGGGATTATCCCATGCAAAATGTACCGCTTTTATCCGTACCCGATTTAACAGGCTGACATTATCCCTGTTCACAAGGCGAATATCCAGCCCTTGCGAAAAATCCACCCATGCGCGGCTTCGTATAAGCTGCTCAATGAGATTTTCATGGTCGGGACAGGCAAGCAGATTAGCGTCCATGATTTTTATTTCCGGCTGCCATTTCCAAAACTCGGACAAATCCGCAACCTTAACGCTTTTGCGCCCCTCTTTACCGCTGACAATGCAAAACCCGCAATTTCTCGGACAACCCCGGCTTAAAAAGCCGTAGGCAATCCCGAAAAACTGCGGGTAGATAGAATAATCCGGGTAACTGTGTTCCACTTCCGGCGGCAAGCGGTTTTTCGTGTCGTAGCCCGTACCGCCGAAAATAACCTGTTCCGCGTTGGTAACGGTTATCGTGTCTTTGGAATAGGTGTCCGTAAAGACGCGGCTTTTATATACAAGGTCGTACCGCCCCTTTGCGTTCCACCATTCCACCGTATGCCCCTTTGCTTTATGATACGCGGATAGCTTCATCAAGCAGAGGTTGGGGAAATTATGGCTGTCAACGTCGATTAAGCCGATTTTCAAATCATAACTCACCCCCTTAATGTGCCGAAAAGACGCTCTTTGCAAGGCTCCCCGTTTTGAAAAGGGTAAAGCACAAGAGGACGGTATAGCCCATGCAAGCCCAGATCGCGCCGGAAATGTCGTCGGTTGCTGCGATTGTCTGTATCAAGACCGCATAAATGCCCACGCACACCAAAATCAAAAACGCTTGAAAACCAAGCGCAAGCAAAGATTTTAAGTAATTCTGTCCCATGCTGCCCCATTCGTGATTTACCATTGTTGCCATCGGGATAGGGGCAACGCTCGTTACAAGGTATATTTCAATCATGCGCCCATACACCACAAGCATAATGCAGATTGACAGGGCTTTCATGGTAAGCCCTACAAAGAGGGATTGAAACCATAACCCCAAAAGACCGCCCACGCTCATAGCGTCGAGTTTTGCTTCAATGTCGGTAATGACGGTGGTAACGTCTATGCTTGTATCGGATATGATAACCCCCGCGCTCTGATTGACGACGCTCTGCGTAACGTCGAAAACTCCCATGACGATGTTCCAAGTGTTTGTTACCAGCAGCACCGCAACAAAGGTCTTAAAAATCCATTTGAAGAAAATCCAAGTGTCGAGATCGTGCAGATTGTTTTTTTCAATTACAAGCTGGATTAGTTCGTAGCACATGACAAAGGTAATGATAACGCCCGCAATCGGTACAATGACATTTTCCGAAAGGCTGCGTATCATGTTGAATATGCCCGCGTTCCACCCGGCGGGGGTCGTGCCGACTTGCGTTGCGATTTCTCCAACCTCTGTATTTACGCTGTCAAACAAGCCGGAGAGGTTCGATAAAATCCCGTCTGTCAAAATGCCGCGAAACCAATCTTCAATCATCTGCCATATCAAAAGTTAATCCCTCCTTTCCCGCGCCCTCCCGTTTCCGAGAGGGCGCGGCGGGTGGTATTTGTTTTAGGCATTATCCAAAAAGTTTGGAAAGAAGCGGAACAAGGGTGCCGCCGATCAAAGCGACACCGCCGCCCGCCATGAGCTGCTTCATGCCCTGGCTTTTGGCTCCGGGATTGTCGTTGCCGTAACCCTCCATTAAGTTAATGGCACCCCAAATGCCAAGACCTGCGCCAAGCGCGATAACCAAAGTCTGCAATACACCAACTGCGCTGTTAAAGAAATCCATATAAACCTCGCTTTCTGCCGCTGTGCGGCTCAAAAAATGTTGTTGAAAATGAAAATGCCGCCGTTATTCCTCGGCGGCTGCGTCCTCGTCGGACAAATCTATTTCGTATATGTCAAAGGCTTCATCGGGCTTTACTATTGCCGGGCGGGTAGACATATACCGTTCCACATCAAAAGCGTTTTTCTTGTCGAAGTCGGAAAGGTATTTGTAGTTCGGGTGTTTCGTTATATCGTATTTGTCGCTTAAAAAGGGACGTACACCGCGTAGCTGCAAAATACATTTCCCACCGTCCATAACTGCTATTTCGTCCTGTGTCATCAACTCCTTTCCTAATTTTTGATAAGTAAGTCCATGAGAAACCTGCGTGCCGCGATTTTCGGAAGTGTTGAAACTGTCGATTGTTTCCCGTCCCAAGTTATCCGAAATATCCTTTGCATTTTTCCCACGTCCTCCCAAAAACAAGGTGCTGTCGGCATTATCAAGTATGATTTCTGCCGCGTCCTTGTAAATGGCTTTTAGCTGGCTCTGCGATTGCAGAATGATAGAAGCGGACATTTCCCGGCTGCGGATTGTGGCAATCAGTTTATCAAATCGGGGTATCTGTCCGATGTTCGCAAACTCATCAAGCAAAAAGCGGACATGAACAGGCAATTTGCCGTTGTATTCGTCGTCCGCTTTATCACAAAGCAAATTGAAAAGCTGCGATTGCAAAATAGCGATAACAAAATTAAAGGTGTCGTCGGTATCGCTCATTATGAGGAAAAGCGCGGTTTTCCGGTCGCCCAATGTATCAAGTTCCAATTCATCATAGGACATGAGTTCCCGGAGTTCCTCTATATCAAAAGGGGCAAGCCGCGCACCGCAAGAAATAAGGATTGACTTTGCCGTTTTGCCAGAGACGAAAAGTCAAGGACTTTTTCATCAAATTCAAAAATAAGTTACATTCTGCGGACTTCTTCACGGAGCATACGCTTGATTTTGTCCTCCATCGTCTCCTTGGCGGTCTCGCTGAAATGGACACGGACGATATAGGTGGTCTTGCCAATCTGCTTTCTGACAGTCGGGCAAGTGGCGGTGTTGGTTGCGGTATTGTTCATTCAAAATCCTCCTGTAAATGAAAAAGTGCCCGGTGACTATTCATCATCGGGCGGTGTCGGTATGAGGGAACAAGGCAAGGCGGCAACATTAAGGTATCTATAAAAGCCTTGCCGTCTTTGCCACGCTTGCCGTGTTCCTGTTGTCAGTCTCGGAGATAGCAGACCCATGCTGTGCCGTCTTTCTCGGTCACAAGTCTGTCCCCGATACGGCTCTTTGCCGTTCTCATGGTGCGTGAGGAAATCCCACGCTCATTGACTGCCTTTTCCAGCTCTGCGCTCGGCATACGCTTTCCGTCCGCAAGCAGTTCCAGAATGAGCATTTGCGCCTGTGCGGTCTTGCTCTCGGTCTTAGCGGTGTCTGTCCCGGCAAGAAGCTCGTCAGCGGTAATGTCATAAGCCCCTATCCACTCAAAGCCTTTCTCGTCTCCCAGAGAAAATGCAAGGGACTGTCCGGGCGGCGCAAGGGAGCTTTTCTCATGGATAAGCACCCTCGTCGTGGGACTGTCTTTCAGCTTGCCGATAAAGAGCAGACTGCGGACTGCCGCCGTGATGTCGATAGACCCTAATCCCCGATAGGTGCTTTGCGTTCCTGCGGCTTTGTTCAGGTGTCCAATCAGCACGATAGCGCACCCGGTAGCCTGTGCAATGTCTCCCAGACTGCGGAATATCGGGCGCACCTCGTTTGCCCTGTTCATGTCCACATCTGTGCCCAGAAACGCCTGTACCGGGTCAATGATAACCAGCCTTGCGTTGTTTTCCCGGATTGCCCTTGCTATGCGCTCATCGGCAAGGGTCAGCGGTGTGTCCCTATCGTCAATGACAAGCACTCTTTCAAGGTCTGCTTCCGCTTCCATCAGTCGGGGCTTGACGGTATCGCCCAGACCGTCCTCTGCGGTCTGGTAGATGATGTTGAAAGGCTCAAGGGTCTCCATACCGGGTAAAGGCTTTCGGTTGGTACAAGCCGCCGCAAGACGCATGGCAAAGTAGGTCTTGCCCTCGCCGGGGTTGCCCTGTATAATCGTCAGCTTTCCAAAGGGGATATAGGGAAACCATAGCCAATCCACGCTCGTCAGCTCCACATCTGCCATGCGGAGCATGGGAACAGGCTGGGCGGTGGGCAGCTCTCGCAGCGTGATTGTTTCGGCTATGAATTTGCGGCTGGGAATGTCCCCTTGCTGACGGAGAACATCGTTCCAGTCTTTCCTTGCCGGGACAAGGCGAATGACGGCGAACTCGCCGGGAATGGACTGTGCCAGTCGTGTGCAGGCTTCATTTCCTGCGGTGTCGCTGTCAAGGCAGAGGAACACTTTTTGGGTGTCCTTGCGCTCAGAAAGAAAACGGTCAAGGGCTTTGCCAGAAACGCCGCCCAGGGCAAGATAATTTCTTGTCTGCCAATCCTGCGGATAAAGGCAGATAAACGATAACAGGTCAATCGGCGCTTCAAAGACAAAGAGCTGATTGCCATTACCCTCGTGTCGGAACGGATAGGATTTGTCAGACCCGGCAATGTCCTGTCTGATTGGGTCTGCCGTTCCTCGCACATGGGCGTATCTCGGCGTACCGCTTCGGTCTCTGCCGACAAACACAACATTGTGCCGCTTTGCGTCCTCGTAAATATCCCCGGAAAGAAGAAAAGCCTCAACAAGCGTTTTGTTGAGACCTCGGCTTTCTGTGAGATATTGGATTGCTCTGTCGGCTGTTCTGTTGTGCAAGGGCAAGTGAAACGCTGTGGGCGGTGCTGTGGCGGCTTCGGTCTGCCCCTCGCCGCTTTCGCCGGTCAGAAGCTGGACGGCTTCGGGAAAGGACTTGCCGTAAAACTCCATGACAAAATCAATGGGATAGCCGCCCTTGCTCTGGCTGTGTCGAAACCACTTGTTTCCACGGACGGTCAAGCTGTCATGTTCTTTCCAGCGGTATTCCCGTCCGCTTTTGATTAGCGTCTCTCCCTGTGTGCGGAGAAAATCTTCCAGACTGACGGCGTTTGCCCGGTCAATCTGCGCTTGGGTATAATTCATCGGGATAGTTCCTCCTTTTTGTGTCGTGTTTGGGGTCGATTTTGGAGCTTTTGTTCCTCTGTGCGCTCGTTAAATCGGGTGGCAGTATCTACGCATGACTTGACCTTCCAAAGACGGTGTAAATCGTCTCTTACGGTCTTGAACTCGCCGTAGGTGGTTTCATGCGCCTGTTCCAACTCGTCATACTCTTCGGTCAGCTTTTTCATATCCACCTTGCCGTCCGGGAACTCTCCGGTCAGCTTTCGTCTGGCGGCGTAGAACTGTTTCAGTTTCGCTTCATGCTCTGCCTTGTACTTGGCTCTGGGCTTCTCAAACTTGATTTTCTGCAAGCCGTCATAGACAGGCTTCAAGCTCTGGAAAGCAGCGGAGCTGTCATAGAGCTGCTTAATTGCTTTCATTCGGGCGGTCTGTTCGTCCAGCGTTTTCTTCAAGCTCTCTGTGGCAGCACTGTGTTCGCTGACACGGCTTTCCAAATCTTCAAGAGTGTAAATGCCGTTTGCCCGGAGATAATTGAAAGTCTCGTTCATCTCCTTTAGGTTGCTGACCTTGCCTTTCTGCGAATACGCCCCGGCTCTGCGCTGGGTGTAATAGGCGTTCAGCAGCGAAACAAGGTCGGGTGCCTGCGGCTTGGCAAGCTCTGCTTTTGCTTCGGCAATCCAATCAAACAGGAGAGTGATTTTCTTCTTGATGTCCCGGATAACGGCATTGGTGGCTTTGATCCAGCGGTTGAACTCGCCTTTCTCGGTGCGTATGCCTTTCTTCTCCATTGCCCGGACGGTTGCGCCCTCGTGGATAGTGGGAAGAAGCTCCACGCCCTGACGCTCATAGCTCCGGTGGTCGATACGAACATCAATACCTTTTTCCGCAAACTTGGCATTGCATAGCTCCGCCCATGCTTCACGCCAATGTTCCAGCGTTTCGGGACTGCCCCAGTCGGTAGTGGGAACGGCGTTGAAAACAAACTCGCCGTTCTGGTCTCGGATACGGTTGCCGTCCTCGTCCAGCTCGTACACCCGGCGTTGCTTTAGTCCCCATTTGCCGTTCTGCTCGATGGGACGGATGGGGCAAAGCACATGGAAGTGTGGGTTTGGTATGCCGCCGTCCTCCCGGTCGGGCTGGTGTACGGCGAAGTCAACCACCATGCCCCGGCTCACAAAGTTCTCCAACAAAAATTGCCTTGCAAGAGCGATGTTTTCCTCAAGGGAAAATTCATTCTGCAAGGCAATGTCAAAGCTGTATGCAAGCTGGGCGTTCTTTCCACGCTCGGCTTTTTCCACGGCGTTCCATAGGGTCTGGCGGTCTGCGTATTCGGGCGGTGCATGGGACGGCAGGAGAATGTCAGAGCAGATCACGCCGCCCTTGCGGGTGTAGTCGCTGTATTCGCCGTAATACTCGCTATACAATCGCTCCCCGGCTCGGTAGGCGGCAGAAGCGATAGCGGACTGTCCTGCGCTTCGCTTAGTCTGCGTGACGCTCAGATGAAATAGTGCCATCGGCTTTCAACTCCTTTTCTCTGTTTGCTTGGCTGATATGAGTAATCGCCATGTGACGGACGGCTCGCTGGACTTCGGACAGGGAAAAGATGTGTTCCATCAGCTCTGTCATTTCGGTGCGTGTGAGATCTTTGACCTCCGGGGCAAGGCTCTCAATTGTGCCGCCCAGATTGCAAAGGCGGTGGGTGCGCTTGGTGCGTTCGCCTTTCTCCAGATACTTCTTTCTATTCTCCAGACGCTCCAGCTTGTGTTGTTCCTGTGCAAGCTGCGTCTCGGCTCGTTCCTTTTCGGCTCGGAGCTGGTCAAGGGTTTTCGGTTTTGTCATTGTGATTGACCTCCTTTTTTGATTTTGGGGATAAAAAAAGACCGTCAACTTTTCGCATAGTGCGACCAGTCAACGGTCTGATTTTCGGTATTTATTTTTCCAAACTTGCTGGCGGCGAACAGCATTTTATGCTGTTTGCGGACGGCAAGTCCACAGGGGATAGCCGCATTAGCGGCGCAAGGGGGTGTAGCCACCTTGACGGAACGAAGTGACGCAACTTTCTCGGTCGGGCAGTTTTCTTCTGCTGACAGAGAATGAAGCTCCGCAGGACGCACATACTCCCGATAGGAGAGTATAGAAGTGCGCCCTTTAGTTCCTAAAGGGAATTTTATATTCTTATGCTATTGTATGCCAATGCTTGACTTTCTATTTTAGCAAAAGAAGCAGGAAAAACTCCCTGCTTCTTTTATCTAATTTAGTTGTTTATAAACTCTTGAATTATTGAGACTAAATTACCATTCACTCTATACAATAAACCATTCTTTGAAACGCATGACAAATTTTTTACATAAAGTTCTTTTGTATTCCTATCAGAAAGGAAAAAGATTATTTTATACTCATATCCAGTTGAAAAACCGCTAATTCCAGATACATGTGTTTCAAGCGAATTCAACTTTTGTATAAGTTGGTCTCTCTGAGAGTTATCCAACTCAACAATCTCACCTGTAGAGCCATTTTGAATCTCAATTTTTATTGCGTTCGATTCAAAGGGAGATTTTAAAATCCAAAAAGCAAATAGAACAACTATGAATATAAGCAGAACAAGTAAACTTATCAAGACCAATTTCCTGTTTTTTTTCATGTCTGATTCCTCTTGCATTTTGAATTAAGGGATTACTCTACAAATTTCGAATAAGGTATGTCCTAAAGAGCCAATATAAGTAGTATCTACATAGCGAGCAGAAGTACCCCAATTATCATTAACTCTAAGATAAAGCTTATCACTACTTCCTGACTTTTTATAGATATTATAACCATAATAAGTTACTGTATGATTTCCATACGATCCACTGGTAAAGCTAATTGCCCCTGGTCTATTTCCATCAACCTCTCCTTTAAGAGTATTGTTAATGGACTCTACACCATTGAAAAAGAAATCGTTATTTGCTGTTCCAGAGTATCCATAATATTTCCAAATATCTTTTGCCAAATTATCAATTTGTGTTGGATTAGTGCCACTTGGTGTATAATAACCATTATCTGTTGCTATGGTTTTAATTCTACCGAACAGAGTGTTTAAATCTGATGGAATCTTTGAATAACCCTGTGATCTATGATAATTAAAAATAGCAGTTAAAGTTGTTAAACTACAATGGTTTTCGGCTTCAAAGTTTGCCATATCCAAAAGTTTAAAACCAGAAATCGATTTACTTGTCTTCAAAGACCATCCAGTTCCATAATTAGTGCCTGCTGATTAAGCCAGTT
>NZ_KE992688.1:0-8865 GCF_000466465.2 Clostridium sp. KLE 1755 | reverse complement strand
TTTACTGGCTTAGAGATTCCGAGAGACTATTATAAAAAAAGGAGGAAACAAAGTATGAAAAAAAGAATGCTTGCAGCAGTTATGGCAGCATTGACGGCAGCCAGCCTGCTTGCGGGATGCGGTCAGACAAACGAGAAGCCCGCAGAACAACAGTCGGAAACAAAGGTGGAAGAGTCAAAGCAGGAAACGATGGCTGTCGTCTCAGAGGACGGCAGAAAGATGTCGGAGTCAGGCGTGTATAAGACTGGACTGCCGATAGTGGACGAAGAACAAACCTTAAAGGTAATGGTAATTCAGAATAACCCTGACGTTGCGCCTGAGGATACTGTTATCCACAAAGAGATTCAGCAAGCGACAGGAGTTAAAATAGAATGGGAATGTATTCCTGCTACATCGTGGCCGGAAAAGAAAGGTCTGCTTTTTGCAACAGGCGAACTTCCCGACATTATTCTGGGAGGAAATTTCACAGATGCGGAACTGCTTAACATGGCTGATGCGGATCAGATTCTACCTCTCAACGACCTGATTGCAGAATATGGCGAGAATTTTAAAGAGGTATGTTCCAAGGACGAGAGTCTGTTAAAAGATATTACTGCGCCTGACGGTAATATCTATGGTCTGCCCAGATATATGTCCGGACAGGACGAAACTCTCCCTAGTGTAGCATCTACTCGTTCCATGCTTTATATTAATAAGAAGTGGCTAGATAAGCTAGGTCTGGATATCCCGACTACCACGGAGGAGTTCAAAGCGGTTCTTCAGGCGTTTAAGGACAATGATGCGAATGGCAACGGACTGGAGGATGAAGTTGGTATCTCGGCGGTAGGTGATTTTGATACATGGTTCGGTGCGTTCGGTATTGTACCATCAGATAGTGTTGCACAGTATAAGAATATCATGGTAAAAGACGGAAAAGTGCAATTTGCTGCGGTTCAGCCGGAATATAAAGAGGCGATCAAGTACTTTAACGAGCTTTGGAAAGCGGGTCTGGTGGATAAAGAAAGCTTTACACAGGATGACGCAATGTGGGGCGCCAAGCTGAAGAATCCCGAAGTACGTACTGTCGGTGCCTTTACGGCATGGCGCGGCACTTCCTATCGGCTTGACAATGAGGATGATGAATATGTGATTATGCCTCCTCTGACAGGGCCTGACGGCGACTGCCTCTATCCTAAATATTACTATGGCGTACAGCAAAGAGGCACATGTGTTATTACATCAGCATGTGAAAATCCGGAGCTGGCAATGCGTTGGGCAGACAATCTGATAGCTCCTTTAAACAGCTATCAGTTCTGGACGAATGTAAAGATTGGCTATAGTATTAAGCTGAATGCGGACGGAACACAGTTTGAATTAATTCAGCCTCAGCCCGAGTTCGGTACGGCGGAATATAATAAACAGATCGGTGGATCCGACTTTGGTATTTGCTGTGTGGCGGCGGACACAATGGCTATGAAGCCTGTGGATCCTGATCCTTTCAACGTTGATAACGAAATTGCACAGGGCAAACCGTTATATACGCCTCACTTCCCGAAGGAGTATTATCCTAATACATTTCTCTCTTTGGAAGAAGCTGAACTGATCAGTGAAATGAAAGCGGATATTGACGAGTATGTAAAACAGATGTACGCTAAATGGATTAGTGAAGGCGGTATTGATGAGGAATGGGATTCCTATTTGAGTAAGCTGAATGCGATGGGACTGGAAGAATACCTTGCCCAGTATCAGGCGGCACTGGATCGTTATAACAGTAATTAAAGAAGCAGAAATCAGGGAAAGGGGGTGTAATGATTACAGCCCCGATTCCTGGTTCATTTTATAATTATTAATTTACGGTAAGGGGACAGATATGGAATATACCTATTGGTTAGAAAAGCCTGCGGGAGAATGGGAAATGACATTCCCCATCGGTAACGGAAGACTGGGCGCTTCCATTGCTGGAAATATAGAGGAGGATCGTGTTGTCATCAATGAGGAAAGCATGTGGTGCGCGGATAAACGTAATCGTAGAAATCCACAGGCTCGTGAGAACGTGGGACCGATTAGAAAGCTGTTGATGGAGGGAAAAACGCAGGAGGCGCAGTTTTTGTGCCAGATGTCGATGACGGGAACTCCCAAATACCTGGGGCCTTATCAGACCGCATGCGATATCAGATTTCATTTCGTACACCGACACGAAGAAGCTATAAATTATCGAAGGGAATTAAATCTTCGGCAGGCGGTGACAAAGGTAAGTTATGAGATTGACGGCACAGTTTTTACAAGAGAATATTTCGTGAGCGCGCGTTATCAGGTAATAGCAATGCGGTTCACAGCAAAGGGGGCGGATAAGATCAAGTTCCAGTGCAATATAAACAGACGTCCTTTTGAGCATACCTCGGGTGGAAATGGAGCGGACGAAGTGTGGCTGAAAGGGCAGTGCGGAGACGGTCCCCATTATTACAGCGGTCTTAAGCTGGGGGCGCATGACGGAAGCGCCTGCCAGATAGGCGATTATTTGGCTGTATGGGATGCTACACAAGTTGAGCTTTATTTTGACTGCGAGACGAGCTTTGGAGAGGCGGCAGTAGAGGACGGCGTGGAAAATTCCGTTCATGCCTATATAAAAGACGCCGTTTCTGAGTATGAGCAGATAGGAGAAGCACGGCTTAACCATGCAGTTGACATCTCCTATGCTCAGATGAAGAAAGAGCATATTGAGGAATATTCCTGTTTATTCGGAACAATGAGCCTGGAACTTGAAAAGACGGATTACAGTTATCTTTCCATGGATAAACTGCTGCTTTTAACATCTGAGGAAAAGGTGAGACGTTATATTACGCAGATGTTGTTTGCGTTCGGCAGATATCTGTTAATCAGCAGTTCCTATCAGTGCCGTCTTCCAGCTAATCTTCAGGGAATCTGGAACGGCAGTTATACGCCGCCATGGGAAAGCAAATATACGATAAATATTAACCTGCAGATGAACTACTGGATGGTGGATTCCTGTGGATTGTCGGAATGTTTTGATCCTTTTGTTAAATTACTAAATAAAATAGTGGAGAATGGAAAGGTTACGGCGGAACAGATTTATGGATGTAAAGGAAGCGTAGCCCATCACAATACGGACTGTTACGGCAACAGTGACCCTGAGGGACTTCCTGCAAGCGCTTACATGTGGCCCATGGGTGAGGCATGGCTGTCGCTTCATCTATATGATCATTACCGGTATACTCATGACAGAGAGTTTCTTATTATTAAGGTAATGCCCATTCTGCAAGAAAATATCAGATTTTTTTATGATTATCTGTATCGGAGCAATGATGGAAAATGGCTGACAGGTCCGTCGGTTTCTCCTGAAAATACTTATATGACTTCGGATGGTCAGAAAAGCGCCATTACCATGGCTCCTGCCATGGATAATGAAATCCTATGGGAACTATGCACCGATTATCTGGAAGGAATGCAAGAGCTTGACGATGAGGCGAAGACAGCTGACGCGGCGGAAATTGCCTGTAAAGCAGCTGAAATTTTAGATCATCTTCCTCCCATTGTAATATCTGAAGATGGAAGAATCAGAGAATGGTATCAGGAATATGCGGAGACAGAAAAGGGACACCGTCATATTTCGCATTTATTTGCGCTCTATCCTGGGAATCAGATTCATATAAAAGCACCGGAACTTATGGAGGCTGCCCAGAAAACACTGAAAGTTCGCCTTGAAAACGGGGGCGGTCACACAGGCTGGAGCAGAGCATGGCTGATCTGTATGTTTGCCAGACTGCATAACGGGGATAAAGTGGGGGAAAATGTCAGGCTTTTCATGGAAAAGAGCCTGAAAGCAAATCTTTACGACACGCATCCTCCGTTCCAGATAGACGGCAACTTTGGATTCTGTGCCGGAGTTGCGGAGGCGCTTGCGCAGACTTGGGGAGAGGATATTTATCTGCTTCCTGCCATTGCGCGGGAATGGAAAAGCGGTAAAGTGAACGGACTTCGCCTAAAGGGTGGTATGATGCTCGATATGAAGTGGGATGAGGAGGAAGCAAAGGTTTATTATCGAATTACGGCAATAGACGAACAGACTGTGACAATTCACTATAAAGAAAACAGCCGTAAAGTGACGGTAGGTCCCGGAAAATGGTTGGAGGACAGTTTCTAAAAGCAAAAATATACGGATATTAGTGGGAAAAGTGGTATGGCCCTTCTTAAGGCGCAATTACATCAGGTGAGAATGCCCCGTTATTTTAAGCAAAAGTAGCCCTGGTGGAATGTGCTCGATCTGGTATGCTAAAGGAAAAGGTTCCGTATTGTTATTTGGGAGTAGACTACTATTCCGTTATTAAACAAGAGAAATCTTCGATCAATAGAAAGGCTAGGAGTATGTAATTATTCAGCCAAAGTAGATCCGATTTGCCGTTATCTCTTTATCATTGAAAAGAGAATAAGCCCGCCAAAAGGCGAGCTTATTTAGAATACTTATTTTAAGTTGTTACTGAATTACATTTTACGTTTTCAGGACAGCATCTTTTTATAATACGGACAGTTTTAATTCTGCGGCTGGATTCTGTTTTCCGTTTCCAGCAAAAAAGCATCCACGCTTTTATTGAAGGCCTCCCACTTCCTGGAGGCAATAAAATGATCCCCCTCCAGGATGACCAGCTTGCTTCCGGGTATGGATCTTGCTATCAGCTGTGTATGGCTCAGCCGGATCATATCCCTTGTTCCGGCAATCACGAGAACCGGCATCTGCAAAGAGAGAAGCTCCTCCGGATCAATATGCGGCTGCGTCACCATCAGCCCCAGCATTTCCTTATTGGGCACCGCCTTTTTAGAAAACAACGCTATCAGGGAAACCATCAGATACCCCATAACAATGGGAAGCTGAACGGAATTTTTCACGCCTTTGGGAAACAAATTGGCCCCGTTCAAAATCAGCCTGCCAACCCGCCGGGGATGCCGCAGCGCGAAGAGCAGGGCGATGTTGGCCCCATCGGAGAAGCCCAGGATATCAGCCTGCTCCAGTCCTTTTTCATCCATAAAGGCTTCCAAATCCAGGGCAAACTGTTCCAGCGTGAAAGGCGCTTCTCCCCTGGGCGACTTCCCATGCCCCCTGGTGTCCAGGGCATAAACATGATATTTTTCAGAAAAAAAAGAAATCTGATGCTCAAAATATTCTGCGCTTTCACCGTTCCCATGAAGGAGCAGAAGCGGCGTTCCCTTCCCCTTTTCCAGATAATGCAGCCTGATGTCCATAAACACCTCCACTTATATAACAATTAAAATAGCTGAACCGTTTCCCGCTTCCCCTACTTTTGCGGCAGGGCCTTCTGGAAATGCTGGTAATCCTTCATGGTTTTCCAGTTTCCGCCCCAGGTGAAGCCATGCTCCGTAAACAGCTGGTAACACAGGTCATTTTTATCTATTTTGGCCGGAAAATCCAGGCTCCTGTCCGCATATATTTCACTGGAGGCCGGAGAGACCCTTCTTTTGCCGTTGGGATAGGTTACATAGGGGTTATACAGCGGATTTATATCAACAGCCATCCCGTAGGCATGCCTGGAAAGGCTGGAGGTGCCGTCCACCACCCGGTAATTAAAGCAGGAGGTATTATTTGCCTCCATGGAAAGCGTATCGTCACCGCCGTATTCATCGATCAGCCGTATCCGTTCTATCGGATATGACGCCTGATAAAGCTCATAGAAAATTTCAACCAAATCCTGGGCAATCGCCTGGTTGCATATGATTTCCCCCACCTGCGGCTGTCCCTCAAAGTCCATATACAGCACCTGCAGATATTTAAGCTCCTCATAGGGAACAATACACCCCTCCCCATAAGAAATTCCGGTAATCTTTTCCTTCACCGCATCACTTAAGGATTCATAAAAGAAACCCTCCTGATAAGTCACCCGGTCGGCCTGGGGCACAGCAGACTGCGCTGCAGCACCTTCCCTTTGATTCCCACTCCCGTTTTCCCCTCCGGACGCTAACGTCCCCGCCGCACATAAGGGCAGCGGAACCGCCATGCAAAAAAGAAGACATAGAAGAAAAGCAACAGCGCCGCCTGATAAAATGTTCTTATTTTTGGTTATCATAAATCAGCAAACCCTCCCTATTGAAACCTGTTATGCCTATTATTATAATCTATGCAGCCGATCCTGGCAAAAAGAATCTGAAAAAGCGAAAATCCGCCGTCCGGCATTGCGCTGTTCGTCCCGGCATTCTGTATACTTTTCAGAAAAAGTTTTGTAAAACACTCCATCATGACAACTCCCGGAGGAACCGATATAATGAAAGAACATGATACAAAAGTATAGTGGACCGGAAAACTGCGGATGCCGGTAACAGACCGATTATCCATGCTGCCGCACCAAATGCAGTAAAGCTTCTGTTCACAGAAATTATTTGATCAGCGCAGGCGGCGCCTGTGCCAAGGGAGGGGAAAATGAATCAGGATATTTCTTACTTACAGCGCCTGAACCGGCCCGAAGGACCGGTCGATGTGGTTCTGGACACGGACACCTATAATGAAATCGACGACCAGTACGCCCTGGCCTATCTCATCAAATCGGAGGAAAAGCTGCATCTGAAGGCTGTTTATGCAGCGCCCTTCCATAATGAGAAATCCAGCGGACCAGAAGACGGTATGGAAAAAAGCTATCAGGAAATCCACCATATCCTGGACTTGATGGAAAAGCAGGAACTGAAGGAACACGTATACCGCGGCTCAGCCCAATACCTTCCGGACGAAGAGACACCCGTTGCATCCGATGCCGCAGCGCATCTGGCCGCGCTGGCGCTTGGTTATACGCCGGAAAAGCCCCTGTACGTCATTGCCATCGGAGCCATTACCAATGTGGCCTCAGCCCTGCTCATGAAGCCGGAAATCAAAGACCGAATAGTTCTCATCTGGCTTGGCGGCAATGCCCATGAATGGCCGGATAATAAGGAATTCAATCTTTTCCAGGATGTGGCTGCGGCGAGAGTGGTATTCGGCTGCGGCGCAGCTTTGGTACAGCTTCCCTGCATGGGCGTGGTATCCTCTTTCACCACCGGCCCCGGCGAACTGGAGACTTTTCTCCGCGGTAAAAACAAGCTGTGCGATTATCTGACAGACTACACGGAAAAGGAAGGCGCAGCCGGAAGCAAAAACAGCTGCTGGACAAGGGTGATCTGGGATGTCACCGCGGTGGCCTGGCTGCTGGACGGTGATTTCATGCGTGACAGGCTGGTGCCCAGCCCGATTCCGCAGTATGATCATCATTACAGCTTTGACCCCGGAAGGCATTTTATCAGATATGTTTACCATATTAACAGGGACAATCTGTTTGAGGATTTATTCAGAAAGCTTGCACAGTAAATATACAGTCCTGGTGGACGTTTACGGCACATGACAGGATATAAGACAGATGGGAGCAAAACATGAAGATTTTAAATTTCGGTTCACTGAATATTGATAAGGTATATAAAGTGAAGCATTTTGTAAGGCCGGGCGAGACGATTTTTTCAAAAGAATATCAATGCTTTCCCGGTGGCAAGGGGCTGAACCAGTCTATTGCGGCAGCACGTGCCGGGGTTCCGATTTATCATGCCGGGACCATAGGCCCGGACGGCCGCTTCCTGGCGGAGCTGCTTAAGGAAAGCGGCGTGGATACCCGGTATCTGCGTGAGAACGGAAGCATTACAGGACATGCGCTGATTCAGGTTTCCGAAGAAGGGGAAAACTGCATCATCCTTTTTAACGGCAGCAATTATGAGAACGGCAGAGAATTCATCAACCAGGTGCTGGAAGATTTCGGTGAAGGAGATATTCTGGTTTTGCAAAACGAAATCAGCAACCTTCCCTATCTTCTTGAAAAAGGCGCCGCTATGGGAATGCGGATTCTGTTTAACCCTTCGCCGATGAATGAGAGCCTGAAAAAGACGGATCTTTCCGGCGTCACCTGGCTGATGCTGAATGAAATGGAAGGAAATGACATTACAGGTGCCTCCGATCCCGACCGTATCACGGAGATTCTTCTGGAGAAATATCCTCAAATGAAGGTAATCCTTACATTGGGCCGGAAGGGCGCTGTTTACAAAAGCGCGGAGGAATGTGTATATCAGCCCTGTTTTCCAGTGAATGCTGTGGATACTACAGCAGCAGGAGATACCTTCACCGGATATTTTATCGCGGCTATCGTGGAAGGGAAGACCATGCAGGAGGCGCTGCGTCTGGCTGCCTGTGCTTCTTCCATTACCGTATCCCGGGAAGGCGCAGCCGTTTCCATCCCTGAAAGAACCCTGGTGGACGAACGCCTGCGACAGCTTGATAAAGCAAATTAATTATATATGGAATTAAAAATAAGGCGGATAACGCCGCAGGATTACGGAAACATCCGCATGCTGGACAGGGAAGCTTTCGGCTGCAACGAAAGAGGAAGTGATGCGGATTTCCATGAAAGGTTTGCAGATCGAATCAGAAAGTCCGATTATTATATACCGGAACTGGAATTGGTGGCGGCAGGAGACAGTGGATTACTGTTGGGTCATGTAATATTTACGGCGCTTCCGATGGGGGACCGCGGTGAACATGTAGTTTGGCTGGACAGCCTGTCAGTCCGCCATGATGAGGAGGATGACCATAGTACAAAAAGGTATAAATACCAGCGGAAGGGAATTGGCACAGCGCTTGTAAAGAATGGTATGAAGCTTGCGGCGGCATTGGGCTACACCGCCTGCATGGTATGCGGTAATCCCAGCGTCTACCGGGAAAAAATGGGATTCAAAAATTATCTTGAACTTGGAATCGTGAAGGATGAAACTGTAGACGATCCGGATTGGGCTATATTTGCCAAAGTGCTACAGTACAATGGCTTGAGACTGTCTATATAACTGTGTATTGTA
>NZ_KE992687.1:0-22848 GCF_000466465.2 Clostridium sp. KLE 1755 | reverse complement strand
GCGCCCATGGCGCGCAAACAAAGAAAAGGGATGCATTACGCATCCCTGACAGCTCTATATGGCAAAATCAAACAGGCTGATCTGGTTGGACTCCGGCAGGTTCCCCAGCAGGTTCAGGGTATCCATCAAATCCACCACGGTCTTGGAAACCTTCGTCCTCTGCCTGAAATCATCCTTGGAAAGGAACGGGCCGTCCTTGGCCGCTTCCACAATGGCATCCGCGGCCTTTTCACCCAGGCCGTCAATGCTGCTTAAGGAGGGCATTATCTTATCCCCCACCACCTGGAAGCTGCGGGACTGGGCGGAAAAAATATCAATCGGCACGAATTCAAAGCCTCTTGCGTACATTTCCTGCACCACCTTCATATCCCTGGCCGCATCCTGCTCCTTCTTGGAAAGGGTGTCCGCCCTTCTCTTATAGTCGGCCATCATTGACTCCAGATGCTTCTGCCCCTGGCACATCAGCTCATAGGAAAAAGCGGATGCGCGGATGCTGAAAAAGGCGGCATAATAAGCCAGCGGATAATTTACCTTACAATAGGCGATACGCCATGCCATCATAACGTAGGCCGCCGCATGGGCCTTGGGGAACATGTACTTGATTTTTTTACAGGACCATATGTACCAGTCGGGCACATTTGCCGCCAGCATGGCTTCTTCCATTTCCGGCTTCAGGCCCTTGCCCTTACGGACGCTCTCCATGATGGTGAACGCCAGACTGCTTTCCACGCCCATTTCAATGAGGTAGAGCATGATATCGTCACGGGTGCAGATAGCGGTGGAAATGGTTGCCTTTCCCTCCTTGATAAGGGTCTGGGCATTGCCCAGCCATACGTCCGTACCATGCGCCAGCCCTGCGATACGCACCAGATCCGAAAAGGAGGTGGGATGTGTATCCAGAAGCATCTGCATGGCGAATTCCGTACCGAACTCAGGGATTCCCAGCGCGCCCAGCGGACAGCCGTCTATCTCTTCCGGGGTCACCCCCAGTGCATTGGTATTCTGGAACAGGCTCATTACCTGGGGATCGTCCAGCGGGATCTTGGTAGGATCGATGCCCGTTAAATCCTGAAGCATACGGATCATGGTAGGATCATCGTGTCCCAGAATGTCCAGCTTCAGCAGGTTATGGTCAATGGAATGGTAATCAAAATGTGTGGTTACCGTATCCGTCGTCATATCATTGGCCGGATGCTGCACCGGCGTGAAGGAGTTGATCTCCTCCCCCAAAGGAAGCACGATAATACCGCCGGGATGCTGTCCCGTACTTCTGCGGATTCCCGTACAGCCTGCCACAATACGGTTGATTTCACAGGTACGCTTCTTGCTTCCTCTCTCTTCATAATAATTCTTCACATAACCAAAGGCCGTCTTATCCGCCAGGGTTCCGATAGTGCCCGCACGGAAGGTCTGGCCCGCGCCGAAAATAACTTCGGTATATTTATGCGCCTTACTTTGGTACTCACCGGAAAAGTTCAGGTCGATATCCGGCTCCTTGTCACCCTTGAAGCCAAGGAAGGTTTCAAAGGGGATGTCGAATCCGTCTTTTTTCAGGGGTTCGCCGCATACCGGACAGTATTTGTCCGGCATATCGCAGCCCGCCTTGCCTGTATAGGCCTTCACATCCGGGGAGTCAAAATCATTGTAATGGCATTTCATGCAGTAATAATGGGGACTCAGGGCGTTTACCTCCGTAATTCCCGCCATGTTCGCCACAAAAGAGGAACCTACGGAACCACGCGAACCTACCAGATAGCCGTCCTCCACAGATTTCCATACCAGCTTCTGGGCGATGATATACATAACCGCGAAGCCGTTCTTGATAATGGAATTCAGCTCCTTTTCCAGCCTCTGTTCTACGATGGGAGGAAGCTTTTCGCCATACATTTCATGCGCCTTGTTATAACAGATTTCCGTCAGCGTCTTATCACTGTCCGCAATGACCGGAGGACATTTATCCGGGCGCACCGGAGATATAGTCTCTATCTGATCCGCAATCAGGTTGGTGTTGGTAATGACCACCTCCTCCGCCTTATCACTTCCCAGATACTGGAACTCCTCCAGCATTTCCTCGGTCGTGCGCAGATAAAGCGGCGCCTGTTCGTCGGAATCCTTAAAGCCCTTGCCCGCCATGATAATCCGGCGGTAGACCTCATCTCCGGGATCCAGGAAATGTACGTCGCAGGTAGCTACCACCGGCTTATTATACTGCTCTCCCAGCGCCACAATCCGTTTGTTCACATCCTGGATGTCCTCAATGGAATTGATATTCCGTATCTTTTCCTCGTTAATCATGAACTTGTTGTTGCCGGTGGGCTGGATTTCCAGATAATCATAGAAATTCACGATCCTGGCAATATCCGCATCGCTCCTGTCGTCCAGAAGCGCACGGTACAGCTCGCCAGCTTCACAGGCGCTTCCCAGTATCAGCCCCTCTCTGTGTGCAAGCAGCAGGCTCTTTGGGATTCTGGGCCTTTTGGCATAATAGGTAAGATGGGATTCCGAAATCAGTTTGTACAGGTTCACCCTCCCCGTATTGTTTTTGGCCAGGATAATCGCATGATAGGTAGGCAGCCTTTTTACGATATCAGGGTTGGAGTCTCCCAGGGCATTCACCTTTTCCAGGGTATCCTTCCCGTCCTTAAGCAGCATATCCGTAAACTTAACAAAAATCTGGGCGGTTGCCTCCGCGTCATCTACGGCGCGATGATGGTTTTCCAGGGAAATCCCCAGCGTTTTGGATACCGCGTCCAGCGTATGCTTTGCCTGATGGGGCAGCAGCACCCTGGCAATTCCCACGGTATCCACATAAGTGAAATCAAAGGGAAGCTGCTGCCTCTGGGCATTTTCCCTGATAAAGCTGATATCAAAGCTGGCATTGTGCGCCACCAGCACGGTCCCCTCGCAGAAGCTTAAAAACTCCGGCAGCACCTTTTCAATGACCGGAGCATCCATCACCATTTCATCATTGATGCTGGTAAGCTTCTCTATTTCAAAGGGGATGGGCACCTGGGGATTGACAAAGGAGGAAAAACGGTCCGTAATCTCTCCATTGATCACCTTTACCGCGCCGATTTCAATGATCCGGTTTTTGATGGGGGAAAAGCCCGTGGTTTCAATATCGAATACCACATAGCTGCCCTCCAGGGGCTGCCCCTTTCCGTCGGTGACGATTTCCTTTAAATCATCCACCAGATAGGCCTCCACGCCATAAATTACCTTAAAAAAATCATTCTTGTCCGGATTGGGATCCCCCGCGTCCTTCCTTTTTCCCTTCTCCGCCTTCCATAAATCATCAATTAAGTGGTTGGCGTCCGGGAAGGACTGCACCACGCCGTGATCCGTAATGGCAATGGCGGGATGGCCCCACTGATACGCCCGCTTCACGATATCCTTGGCTTCGGATACCCCGTCCATATCGCTCATTTTGGTATGGCAGTGCAGCTCCACACGCTTGCGGACGCTGTGATCCATACGGCCGTGGGTAAAATCACTGATTTTCTTCACGCCGACGATGGAACCGATGGTCAGCTCCCCGTCGAACTTATCTATCATGGTAATTCCCTTGATTTTCACGAATACACCGGGCTTGATGCCCTCACAGATTTCCTCCACCTGTTCGTTTTTGGCAAACATCTTAATCGTCATGGTATCGGAAAAGTCCGTGACATCAAAAATAAGGATGGTTCTTTCATTCTTGATTTCCCGCTTGTCCAGATTCAGGATTTTGCCGCGGATGGCCACCTCTCCTATTTCACCTACAATATCCTCAATGGACATGGCCTCGTCATCAAAATCCCGGCCATAGATCACATCCGGATTATCGGAACGCTTCGCGGACTTGAAAAAATCGCCGTCTCCCTTAAATTTGCCTTTCCCGCGGCCGAAGCCGCCGGACTTTTTGCCCATAAACTTTTTGCCCTCCAGCGCAGCGCCGGGACGCACTGTCCCTCCTTCAAAGGGCGCGCCTCCATCTTTGGGCTTTTGTCCTGACTCCGCTTTTGCAGTTTCCTTTGCAGCGCCTGCAAGATAAGCTTCATATGCAGGATCAACTGCCTGCTTCTGTGCTCCTCCCTCTGCATTCCCGCTTTGCCCGGCCTGCATTTCCGGCCGCGGCGCGGGCATCTCTCCGCCGTTTTCATAGCCCTTATTTCCGGTATACCTGGCTGCAATTTCCGCCACCCTGCGGGCGATAAAAATATCATCCTCTTCCTTGAACCTCCCGGTTCTTGCCTCCCTGTATTCCACAAATACATTGACAGGCAGGCCGCAGCGTTCGAAAAAAACCTTCTCCAGGATGCGGGTCAGCTCATCGCTTTTGGTCCGCGCCAGCACGGTATCCTCTATACGCAGGTTGAGCCTGCCCTCCTCAGGGAAGGAAAGCTCCGCATTTTTAAACATACTGTAAAGAAGATGGCTGTATTCCTGCAGCTCAAGCAATATGCTGTCCCGGTAAATTTCCATGAGCTTTTCCGGGTTATACTGGGAAGAGAGGCGGTACTTTTCATGAATTTTTATGGTGATATTGCAGCCGGCAAACAGCTGCTTCTTAATTTCACCTTCCACCGTAAAAATATCATCCTTCTGTATCAGCCGCTCACTGCTTAAATAAATGCGCACAAAATCCTTCTGTTTTGTTGCTGTGACGCGTTCAATCTGCGTCTGCTCAAACAGGCTTTTCAGCTTACCATCCAGTTTTAATCCGGGAAATACATCAAAAAAAGCCTTAGCCATTTATTCCTCCCAATGCAGCAGCTCCTCACGGAGAACATTCAAAAGCTCCGCCTCCGGTACCTTACGTATAATTTCACCCTTCTTAATCAGCAGGCCTTCCCCGATTCCGCCCGCGATTCCGATATCCGCTTCCTTTGCTTCCCCGGGGCCGTTCACCGCACAGCCCATGACGGCTACCTTAACGCCGTCTAAGGGGATATCCGCCACCATGGCTTCCACCTGGTTGGCAAGGCCTATCAGATCTATTTTGGTCCTGCCGCAGGTAGGGCAGCTCACCACCTCAATGCCGCCCTTTCTCAGCCCCAGTGTGCGAAGCAGCAGCTTTGCGGTGCGAACCTCTTCCACCGGGTCCCCGGTGAGGGATACGCGGATGGTATCCCCGATGCCTTCATAAAGGATAATTCCCATGCCGATGGAGGATTTGATATTGCCGCTCCAGAGAGTACCGGCTTCCGTGATTCCCACGTGCAGCGGATAATCGGTCTTGCTTGCCAGTACCTCGTGCGCACGGACGCACATGAGCACGTCCGAGGATTTAATGCTGATTACCAGGTTATGATAATCCAGATCCTCAATCATTTTCACCTTGTCAAGGGCGCTTTCCACAATCCCTTCGGCCGTAACGCCGCCGTACTTTTCCACCAGCTGTTTTTCCAGGGAACCGCTGTTGACGCCCACACGGATGGGGATATTCCTTTCCTTTGCCACCTTTACAACAGCCGCCACATTTTCCGGGCCGCCGATGTTTCCGGGATTGATGCGTATTTTATCCGCGCCGTTTTCCATGGCGGCAATCGCCATCTTATAGTCAAAATGAATGTCCGCCACAAGAGGGATATGAATCCTCTTTTTAATCTCGCCGATTGCCCTGGCCGCCTCCATATTGGGCACCGTGCTGCGGATAATATCGCAGCCTGCCGCCTCCAGGCGCAGTATCTGGGCAACGGTGGCTTCCACATCCTCCGTTCTTGTATTGGTCATGGACTGAATCAGGATCGGATTACCGCCGCCGATAACCCTGTCCCCTATTTTCACTTCTCTGGTATGCTCTCTGTACATGTTTCCTTCCCCTCCTGTTTAATTTAGAAGTCCCTTCTGTGTCAGGAAATCCCTGGCGATATCCTTCTCGTCCTTTCCTTCCACTTCCACCTGATAATTCATTTCCCGCATTTCATCATCGGAAATCTGGCCCGTGAGCTTCTCCAGCGTATCCGCAAGCCCCGGATATTTCTCCAGCGTATCGTTTCTCACAACAGTGCCCGCATAGTAGGTGGCAAACAGGCTTTTATCATCCTGCAGCAGCAATACATCCGCAGCCGCCAGCTGGGCGTCCGTAGTGAAGGCATTGGTCACGTCGATTTCCTGATTGGCCATGGCCTGGTATTTCAGGGCAATATCCACATCCACGGTACCCTTGAATTCCATGCCATAGGCTTCGCAGATCATGGGATAGCCGTCCTCTCTTTCCATATAATCCGGGTTGCCGCCAAAAATCAGGTTCCCGGAAGCCGCGGCCAGATCGCTGAAGGTCTTCAGCCCGTATTCTTCGGCCGCTTCCTTTCTTACCGCAAGCACATAGGAATTCTGGAAGCCGTACAGGCCGCTCCAGTGAAGTCCCATCTCCTGGTATTCCTTCTGCAGGTTTTCATATAAAACGTCGGGATCATCCTCTTTTTCATGCTTCAGCACCGTCAGCCATGCGGTTCCCGTGTATTCCGGATACAGGTCAAAATCACCCTTCAGCAGGGCCGGCTGGATATTGGTGGTTCCGCCGCCGATTCCCTTGGTGATTTCCACCTTAACTCCCAGATCGTGCTCTATCAGCTGCCCCAGGATTTCTGTCAGGATATACTGCTCCGTCATGGGCTTGGAGGCGATCTTAATGGGTTCCTTTGATTTGCCGCAGCCTGCAAAGACGCCTGCTGCCAGAACCGCAGCCAGTATGACCACGATGGTTCTCCTCTTGATTTTAATATTCATTTTCTTCCTCTCTTCCTACCGCTCCGACATCAGCTTTTTCACAAAGTCCGTTGCCGGATGCTCTCTGATTTCCTCCGGCGTGCCGTCCTGGATAATCCTTCCTGCATCCATTACAACAATCCGTGTTCCCAGGCGAAGCGCCTCATCTATATCATGGGTGACAAAAACAATCGTCTCCCCCTGCTGCCTGTGTATTTTCCCAATCTCCTCCTGAAGCCTGCGGCGTGTGATCTCATCCACCGCGCCGAAGGGTTCGTCCATCAGCAGGATTTCCGGCGAATTCATAAGCGCCCTGGCAATCCCCACTCGCTGCTTCTGCCCTCCGGAAAGCTCGTCCGGATAACGCCTGCGTATCTCCTCCGGCAGCTCCACCAGCTGCAGAAGCTGCGTGACCCTGTTCTGTATGGCTTTACTGTCCTTTTTACGTGACAAATCGGCCACATAGGAAATATTTTTCTCTATCGTCAAATGGGGAAACAGTCCTGTTTCCTGCACCACATATCCCAGATTCCTGCGCAGGGCTGTCAAATCTGTCCGCGACAGATCGTTTCCGTTTACCACCACGCTTCCTTCCTTTGGCCTGAGCAGGCCGTTCATCAGCTTCAGCGCAGTGGTCTTGCCGCAGCCGGAGGTGCCGATGAGCATGACAAATTCCCCCCGGGCGATTTCCAGGTTAAAATGCATCAGCACATCCTTGTTACCGTAAGCCGCCGTAATGTTCTTCAGCGATATCACACTCATGCGCCCTGCTCCCTTCTTTTTCTCGCCGTCTCGCCCCAGGGTATCTTCTTCTCCAGCAGATAAATCAGCCTGTCGGATATCAGGGCGACCAGCGCGATCAAAATACTGCCCGCATAGGTCATTGCCGCATTATTCGTTGTAATTCCCCGGTATATGGCGACTCCCAGGCCGCCGGCCCCGATATAGGAGGCAATACCGCTTAAGGATATGGTCATCACCACCATGCTCCGTACCCCGGCCAATATCACCGGCAGGGCCAGCGGCAGCTTTACCCGGAACAGAACCTGTCCCCTTGTGCTTCCCATTCCCGTCGCCACCTCCGTCAGGAAGGGCTGGATGGTGCTGATCCCGGTATAGGTATTGCGCACAATCGGAAGCAGTCCGTAGATACTGAGTGCAATGATTGCCGTCTTATCCCCGATTCCCGTAAAAGGAATCAGAAAGCCCAGCATGGAAATCGAGGGGATAGTGTACAGCACATTGATCACATTCATGATAATCTGCGCCGGTTTTCTGTATTCACTGATGATGACGCCGATGACAAGCCCCAGAACAAGGGATACCGTCACCGAAATGCCCGCGATGCGGATATGCTGTAAAATGAGTTCCGCAAAAAATGAGCTGCGTTCCGCATACAGCCTGAATATTTCCTGTATCATACCGTTTTCTCTCCCATCCAATCTCATTTATTATACCCTCACAGACTACTTTTGGCAACCGGAAGCGGTTTCCTTTTATTCGGAATGTTGTATCTATTTTCTATTAAAAAGCAACAATGCAGGCAGAAAAAAAGTCCTGCGGCCAACCCTTCCGGGTATTCTGCCGCAGGGACTTATTTTTTTCAACTATTCCTCCGCCTTCAGTTCAAACTGTATGGCACGGAATTCTCCGGATACGGAAGGTATGGAAATTCCCGCATTCATGAGGGCGCTGCCGCTGATTACCCGGCCGTCCTCCAGCCTGTATTTTGCAGACGCATCCAGGCCTTTCAGCTTTACAAATATCGGTTTATTGTTCGCCCTGACATGGGTGATCACCAGATTAAACAATGCCTGCTTCTTATCCGCGGAAACAAAGGACCAGGCCACGAACTCTTTTCCGTCTCCGGGTGCGTTCAGGCGGTAGTAATCTCCCTGATGCACCAGCTCATAATATTTCTTATAGTCGGCAACCTGCTTCTTTACCTGCTCCTTTTCTTCTTCAGGAAGCGTGTTCAGATCCAGTTCATAGCCGAAGCTGCCCGCCATGGCGACCACGCCTCTGGTGGCAAAGGGCGTAATTCTGCCTGTCTGGTGGTTCGGGCATGCGGATACATGGGAGCCCACTGCGCCGACAGGATACAGGAAGGAGGTGCCATACTGGATATCCAGCCGCTCAATGGCATCCGTATCATCGCTGCACCAGATCTGGGGAGAATAATACAGCATAGCTGCGTCAAACCTTCCTCCTCCGCCGCTGCAGCCTTCAATCATCAGATCCGGGAACGCTGCCGTCAGCCTTTCCAGCAGTTCATATACGCCCAGCATGCAGCGGTGATAAACCTCACCCTGTTTTTCCTTCGGCAGCGAAGCGCTGTAAATGTCACACATGCTGCGGTTCATATCCCATTTCACATAATCGATGTGCGCATGGGAAAGGATGTCCGACATTCTTTCAAACAGATAATCCCGGACCTCCTGTCTTGACATATCCAGCACCAGCTGGAAACGGCTGCGGTTGGGCTTTCTGCCCGGAATCTGAAGCGCCCAGTCCGGATGCGCCCTGTACAGATCGCTGTCCTCCGAAATCATCTCCGGCTCAAACCAGAGGCCGAATTTCATGCCCATGGCATTGACCTTTTCCGAAAGGCTGGAAAGGTTGGCCGGCAGCTTCTCTAGGTTCACATACCAGTCGCCGAGGCCGGAGTTGTCATCGTTTCGCTTTCCAAACCAGCCGTCATCCAGGACCAGCATCTCTATGCCCAGGTCGGCCGCCTGCGATGCGATCTTCAAAATCTTCTCTTCGTCAAAATTGAAATATGTGGCTTCCCAGTTATTAATCAGGATGGGGCGTCTTGCATATTTATATTTTCCTCTGCAGATATGGTCGCTGATGATTCTGTGGAAATTATGGGACAGCTGCGTAAAACCGCTGCCTGAATAGCTCATAATCACCTGCGGTGTTTCAAAAGTCTCTCCCGGCTCCAGGCGGAAGCAGAAATTCTCAGGATGAATTCCCATTACCACCCGGGTCTGTCCCATCTGATCCACCTCTGCGCCTGCCAGGAAATTGCTGCTGTACACAAAAGCCATTCCGTAGCAGTCTCCCGCATCCTCAGTCGTCTGCGGCGTACAAAGTATCAGTGAAGGATTATGGTGGTGGCTGGAGGTTCCTCTCCTGCTTCCCACGGAAACGGTGCCATGGCAGAGAGGCGTACGCTCCATCTGGCGTTCCATGGCATGTCTGCCGTGGAAATGGATCATCTCCCACTCCCCGAAGCCCATGTCCAGGCATACGGACAGCATTTTTTCAAGAGAAATGGTCCCTTTTGCAGTATTGCGAAGCTCCGCCGCACGGGTAATCACGTCTTCCTTCTCAAAAACACCGTATTTAAGAACCAGCTCCAGACCGGTAGCCGTATCCTTCATCAAAATGGTCAGCGTGCTGCTCTCGCCGTTCTCATCATACACTGCGGGCATTCCTGTCACTTTATAAGCCCCTGCCGTAATCTCATGGGAAACATAACGGAAATCAGCAGCTCTTGTGCCGTCCGGATTCACCACCTCAATACAGGAGGTACGGTAATCGCCCACGCCGGCCGAAGGATATTCCTGCGGCTGGATATCCAGTGAAAAGGTTCTGTCGCTTCCCGCTTCATACGGGTTGCCTGAGAACCCGGAATCCGAACTCCACAGCAGATAATCCATCGTGCTGCCTTCCACCTTCCTGCCATAATAAAGGTGCTGTAAAATGTTGTATCTGCCCACCATCATCTGGTAGGTGCTTCCCGCTGTCTGCAGGGTGAAAATTTGGGTGGCTTCATTATAAGTTATTGCCATGTTCAAGGTCTCCTTCCCGATATATCCAATTAACTCCATCATATGAAAACAGGCTCCCCCTGTCAATCCTTTCCTGTTAGCTCTACCTGTCAATTTGTCTTATGTTTTGTTCAGGGGCTGTCCTGATTTTCCCCTGTACAGGAAAAGGCAAACCGGTACCGGGCCTCCTGTCCATTCTTTCCGGCCATAACCTCCACCTGCAGATTTTCTTCAGCCCGGATTAATTCCCAGGGAATTTCAACGAATACCGGGCCGGATGCTTCATAAACAGCGCCCGTCCGGATTAACAGCTTACGCATATCCTCATCTCTGACCGACATACCTCCAATCGCCGGCTGCGTTTCCCTTGCCTGCGCCCTGTCCGCCGGCATTTCCCATCCCAAAAGTGCGGCGGCCGTCAGTCCTGCCGCGAAGCCCATACAAAGCCCCTTTCTTTTTTCGGCACGCAGGATGTTCTTTCCCTTATTCTTACAGCGCGGCTCCTTAATGACCCGGCGCCTTTCCGGTTTCCGGTCCTGGATACGGCGACAGCTGCCTTTGCTGTCTTCTGACAGCTTTTCTTTTATTTCTATGCTTTCCTTCAATATTACTTCCCTTCTTTCCGTCCAAACCCGCTTCCTTTTTCCGTAATATGCCGGTTCTATGCCAATCCTGAACAGACATGTCTATTGATACCATGGGAATCCGCCCTTACCCGGGCAAAGAATAAAAAGATAAGATAGATGTTAGAAAGCAGACCTTACGGCTGCGTATTTGTTATTATACCACAGTCTTTTCCTATTCAAAAGACCGTTAATCATAAAATTTCTGTTAACTGTAAGCTGAAAGGGGCATCCCTCTATCGAGGAACGCCCCTTCTGCTGCTATATGTGCAGTTTTCCCGCATCCGGCTTTTCGCAAAGCCAATAAAAAAACTGTTACGGATTGGCCATATGAAATTTTCCCACCATTATCTGGTTTTCCTGCTCTCCATTATTTTCCGGATACGCGCTTCCATATCCGTTACAACGCTTCTGTATTCCCATGCAACATTCTCTCTTTGCCCTATATCGTAGTCCATATTATAAAGCTGGGGATCATGGGACAGGCCCGTTTCGATCCGCACCTGCTTCATATAAGGAGAACCTTCACTGGGGGAAAGGTAGGTCCAATTGCCGCTGCGTAACATTTTGCCGCACGTAACATCTTCTACCAACAGCTCTTTCCTTCCGACAGGATCCTTGCCGACAAGCGCTGCGTACTGATCCTGACTGTCGATGGCCGCATCATCCGGCAGCTCCATACCCAGCATATCTGCGAAGGATGCAAACAGATCCACCTGGCTTATCAGCGCATGTGTAACACCTTTATGTTCCAGTCCCGGCCAGCTTACGATAAAAGGTATTCTGCTGCCGCCGTCAAACTTGCTGTACTTACCGCCGCGTAAGGGACCTGTCGGTTTATGCGTGCCGTTTAATTCATAAGCTCCGTCCAGATAGCCGTCATCCAGTACCGGACCGTTATCACTGGAGAACACGATCATCGTATCTTCCAGAATACCCAGCCGCTGCAGCTCTTTGTACAATTCGCCGACACACCAGTCCATTTCCACAATCACATCCCCACGGGGTCCCAGTTCTGTTGCACCACGGAAACGCTCGGAAGGCACACGCGGAACATGAGGCTGGTGCAGCGCATAATAGAGGAAGAAAGGCTGTTCTTTTTTCTGGGTGTCATCAATAAATTTAATCACTCTGTTCAAGAAGGTCTCTGCAAGGTCTTCATCTCTCCAAAGCGCTTTTTTACCGCCGCGCATGTAACCAATTCTGCCGATACCTCCTATAATGCTCATATCATGGCCATGGGAAGAACGCATATTCAACAGTTCCGGATTCTTATAATATGTGGGGATATCATCAAACACACATTCTTCATCATATGTTACCTCTATCGGATCCTCCGGTTCAAGATTCACGACTCTGCGTCCTTCTATATAAACGCAGGGTACACGATCTGCGGTTGCCGGAAAAATAAAGGATTCATCAAAGCCTAAATCAATCGGGGTCAGGTTGATATCCTGATTCCAGTCGATAGGCGCATTGCCGTCACTCAATCCCAAATGCCATTTGCCTACAATACCGGTGTGATACCCCGCGCGTTTAAACATAGCAGGCAAAGTATCCACGCCCTGCTCTATGATGCACTGTGCGTCACCGGGCAGGATATGAGCCCTGTCATTTCGGAACGGATAGCGTCCGGTGAGAATGCTGTAGCGGGCCGGCGTGCAGACTGCAGATGTAGAATACGCATCTGTAAACCTAAGGCCATCGGCACAAAGCCGATCCAGATTCGGCGTCTCAATCTGATGGGTTCCATAACAGCCCAAATCACCGAAGCCCAGATCATCCGCATATACGATAATAACATTACGTGGGGCACGTTTTATACTCATTTTGTCCTCTTTTCATATCAGGAGACAGAGCGCCTTCTTATCAGCATGTCCTCTGTCTCCTGCAGCCTTCATTTACTGCTAATTATATATTTACATTTGTGACAGTCCGTCAGAATGGCTCATTGACTGTTCCGGCCTGACAGACACTGTGTCCATTTTACGAATAAACAACTTTTCTTTCCTTCTGGGCAACCGCTATGTATGTTTTTCCTTCGTTCAGCTGGATTTCATTTCCGGCGTCATCAAAATATCTGGTAGGGCCGTAATCCGTGGTCTTCTGCCAGGTAATATGGATACATTTTCCCTTGGTAAAGTAATAGCCGTCCTCTGTGGTATCATAATTATAGAATGCAAGATATCCCTTCGCATCCAGAGTCATCCACTTGGAATTCTGTACAATGACATTGGCAAATGCCAGCTGCTGCCCGTTTACCGCATCCTTATGTGCCTTTCCATGGATGGTCTTATAATACAGGCCGTCCGCCGCATTGTAGGTAAATCCGGTCTTGGTATAAGGGAATACATTGGACAGGTTGATCTTGTTGGCAGTCTGCGCTGCGGCGCCATACTGTGCAAGCGTATTTACGCCCGCTGCAAAGTTAAAGTGCTTGGGGCTGTAATACTGCGGCCTGAGCGCCAGGGAATAGCCCAGCTGTGTACAGGCATTGGTAATTCCGCTGCCGCTGATGTAAGCGTTATGGGGCGCTTTTCTGTCGTTGCTTCTGAAGAATGCATTCGCTCCGGGCGCATTTCCGCCAGTGCCATATTCATAGGTCCCGGAAAGGTTGTTGATATCAGGCATGCTGATACGGTCTTTCATATACCATACACCGCCGAAATGAACCAGAATAGGATCCCATTCCGTGGCAATCGGAATATAGTAAGCACGGCAGCTTCTGATATTTCCGATTCTGGAAAGTCCCTGCCAATCATCAATGATTGCCAGCTGACGGGAAATATCCCCTTCTTCCATTACTTCATAAAGCACCTTCGCATGGCTGATACCGTAGGACGGCTGCGCCGCCTGATCTGTGGGCATCATAATGGCAATCGGCCTGGAAGCGGCCTGTGCGGCAGGAACCCATTCATTGGTATATACGCTTCTTACATAACCTGCCGGCCCTTCCTCCGCATTTACTTCGGCCGCCGGCGCCGCTGCAGCCACACAGAGCACCGCTGCCAGAAGTGCTGACAGGGTCTTAATTTTTTTCCTAATCATCTTTTACCTCCTTTTTCCCCTTTCAAATTAAAACCTGTCCCAAAAACAGGTATGATTCTATAGTACTCACTTCTGACAATTCCGTCAACTTCCTGCAGTGAATTCCGAAAAGATTTCGGAAATATTAAGATATTTGTCAGGAATGTGCATAACATAATCTCTTCGTACCCTATCTATATCTCTTATCCTTTACATACTGATAAGAACAGGGACCCGACCAAAGATTTGATCAGATCCCCTATAATGAAGTATTTGCAGGCAATTTTATAACAGGCTTATACAAAACCATGTTAGTTTTATGTATATCAATATAATACATAAAGATTAGTCAAAATATATTTTTTCTGCCTTATTATATCACTATCCTGCCAAACTTCATTATCTTTATTGATTCCCGCCCTTACAGAACATCCGGTTACAGTGAAGCAGCGCCTCTTATATATTGTGTTAAATTATATATTGGCCGGCAACTGCGTAAATCTTGAAATTTTTCATTTTACTTCAATTTGAATACAGGCTCCAGAAAATCGGCGGTGAAAAATAGTTGGAAAAAAGGAAAAAATACTCTTGCCAAAACAGGAAATACCATATATAATAAATGACGTCGGTAATTCGCTGGAATAGCGCAGTTGGTAGCGCAACTGATTCGTAATCAGTAGGTCGAGGGTTCGAGTCCCTTTTCCAGCTTTATACAATTGATGAGACGCAGTATTATGTCTCGTAAGAAATAAGCTTAGTTTATAACAGAAAGCTTCTGTTACAAATTAAGCTTATTTTGTTTGGTGCCATTCCAATAGGAGATATGGCACCAAACAGTGTTATTGTTTTACTTCAGTAACCTGCTGTAATGAGCATTCCATATCTCCAACAGTATATGGCGCCCCTTCATATTTCCGGTATCCGGTAGTAACGAATCCATTGCTGATATACCAGTTTCTGAGCCTGGTATTATCGTCTATCATACCCAAAACAATTTTCTTTTTCCCGGATTCCACCGCCTTCTTCCTGCAAAAATCCAGCAATTCCGTACCATACCCATTATTTCTATATTCCGGAAGGATAATAATATCATTCAGTTTGCAAACATCCCCTGCCATTTTTATGCCAAGGAAACCAATCAATCGGCTTTCCAAAAAATACCCATACATCAGTACTCCCTCATCAAATTCTTCCTGCAAACGGCTGCAGGGCAAAGCCGCTCTGCCTCTGTCCGGGGAATTCTCTTCTGTTAAGCCGAACTCGTCTGCTACTGTACCATATCCACGGTGAAAAATCTGTATACACTGCTCCAGTTCTTCTTTTTCGACAGCTCTAATCATTTCTGCCTCTTTCCACCTGAAAATTCAGGCCTTTTCCTCTTTAACTGCATCCAGATGCACGTCCATCTGAGGAAACGGAATCCCAATCCCATTTTCATCAAAGGCGTATTTGATTTCCTCCAGCATGGCCCAGCGGACAGGCCAGAAATCCTCCGTACGCGTCCAGAACCGCATTCCCAGCACCACGGAGCTGTCTCCCAGGTCATCCACGAAAATGCTGTATTCCTTGTCCTTCAGGATCTTCTCATTGGCTTCAATGAGCGAGGTAATCACCGATTTAGCCTTGCGGATATCCGACTGATAGGAAATACCCACCTTCAGCTCCACCCTGCGGTTGTCCTCATTGGTTACATTGGTAATGCTGGTATCGGCCAGCGCGCCGTTGGGCAGTAGGATAATTTTATTGTCAATGGTTGCCAGCTTTGTGTAAAAAATAGTGATTTCAGAAACCGTACCTTCATTTTTATGATTATCCTCAATAATGTAATCCCCGACACGGAAGGGATGCAGGAGCATAATCAGAATACCGCCGATACAGTTTTTCAGGCTGCCCTGGAAGGCAAGTCCGATGGTTACTGTGGCAGAGCCTATGACTGTGGCAATGGTCGTGGCGTCAATGCCCAGCTTTACGGCAATCTGGAAAATGAGGAACGCATACAGCCCCACCTTCAGCGAGGAATCCAGAAACTGCTTTGCTTCCTTACTGGCATTGGCACGCTTCAGCGCATTTCCTGTCAGCTTTCTGATAAAACTGATGATTCGGGAGCCAATCAGAAATGCGACGATGCAGAAAACCACGCGGATGAGCAAATCCAGAAGGGACTGGGGCGCAGCCTTTAAAAGCTTCTGCCCCAGAGCCAGCTCCTCCGTCACATCCGCAGTCAGCAGAATCCAGCTCATTGCCCGTCCGCCTTCCTGCGGCTTTTAACCACTTTCACGGGCTTTTCCACCTCTCCTTTTTCCGCAATGACCTCATCCACCTCAAACACCTTTTCGGCCAGTTCCTCCTTCAGTGTTTTGGCTGCCGCTTTCTTTGCTCCCTTTTTTTTCCTGGCGGCTTCTCTTGCCTTCTTTTCCTTTTCCGCTTTTTTCTTTGCGATTTCCTTCAGCTCCTCTTTCGTATAGGGCTGGTAGGAAAAAATACTGATGCCAAGGGGGGCCTGTGTTATTTTTATAGAATACTCCCTTCCGTCAAAGGGTTCCTCCAGCGCGGTCTTCACTCTGGGATTCACCCTGCCTTCCCCTCCGAAGGCTTTGGCATCGGAGTTAAGTATTTCCTTATATTTTCCGTTAAAGGGAACGCCCACCTGGAAATTCTTCCGCTCCACATTTGCAAAATTCATCACAATCAGAAGCATCTCCTCCGGCTTGTCCGCCTTTCTTACAAAGGACAGGATGCAGTCGTTGGCGTTGATGCAGTTAATCCATTCAAAGCCGTCCCAGCTGGTATCCTTTTTATACAGGGCAGGCTGCTTACAGTACAAATGATTCAACGCTTTAACAAACTCGCTCAGGCCCTTATGATCCGCGTTTTCAAGAAGCTCCCATTCCACGCTTCTGTCTTCGTTCCATTCGTCATATTCCCCGATGTCCTGTCCCATGAAAAGGAGCTTTTTCCCGGGATGGCACATCATGAAGCCATAGCTGGCCTTCAGATTTTCGAACTGCTCCTGCCTGTTTCCGGGCATTTTGCCGATCATGGAAGCTTTGCCGTGCACCACCTCATCATGGGAAAGCACCAGCATAAAGCGCTCGCTGTACGCATAAACCATGCTGAAGGTAAGCTCATTATGACAGCCGGAACGGAAATAGGGATCCTGCCTGATATAGCTGAGGAAATCATTCATCCAGCCCATATTCCACTTCATGTCAAAGCCCAGGCCGTCCTCATCCAGGCTGCCTGTCACCTTTGGCCAGGCGGTAGATTCCTCCGCTATGGACAGCGCGCCTTTTCCCCGTTTGTGAATCATGCTGTTTACATGCTTCAGGAATTCCATCGCTTCCAGGTTCTGGTTCCCTCCGTAAATATTAGCCACCCATTCCCCGTCATTTTTACCATAGTCCAGGTACAGCATGGAGGCCACCGCGTCCATACGGATGCCGTCCGCATGATACTGCTCTATCCAGAAAAGCGCATTGGCAATCAGATAATTGCGCACCTGCGGCCTTCCATAATTATAAATCAACGTTCCCCAGTGGGGATGCGCCCCCTGTCTGGGATCCTGGTGCTCATACAGGCAGGTGCCGTCAAAAGCGGAAAGCCCATAGGTATCTCTTGGGAAATGCGCGGGCACCCAGTCAAGGATTACGCCGATCCCCGCCTTATGCATTTCATTCATGAAAAACATGAAGTCCTCCGGCGAGCCATAGCGGGAGGTTGGCGCATAATAGCCGATGACCTGATAGCCCCAGGAGCCGTCGAAGGGATGCTCCATAATGGGCATCAGTTCGATATGGGTATAGCCCATTTCCTTCACATATTCAATGATCCTGGGAGCCAGTTCCCTGTAATTGCAGTAGGTCCTTCCGTCCTCCGGCTTGCAGAAGGAGCCCAGATAAAGCTCATAAACGCTGACAGGCTCTTTGCTGTAATCTTTTTTCGCGCGCTTGTCAATCCAGTCCTCATCCTCCCATGAAAAGCCTGAAATATCACTGATAACCGACGCGGTTTCCGGCCGAAGCTGCTGGGCAAAGGCATAGGGATCCGCTTTCAGGTAGGTAAGCCCTCCCTTCACCTTCAGTTCATATTTATAATTCTGTCCTTCCAAATCCCCCGGGATGAAAATCTCAAAAATACCGGAATCCCAGAGTCTGCGCATCTGATGCACCCGGCCGTCCCAGCGGTTGAAATCGCCTGCCACGCTCACCCTTACGGCATTAGGGGCCCATACTGCGAAATGTACGCCCTTTACGCCGTCGATGCAGCAGCTATGTGCGCCCAGAATTTTATAAGCCTCATAATGAGTGCCCGCCGCAAAAAGATCCGTATCCTTCTTGGTTATCACGGGGCCGAAGCGGTAGGGATCGATGATTTCCTCCGTCTTTCCTTCCGGATATTCCACGCGGTACACATAATCCGTTACCCCTTTTCCCGGAATCAGGGCAGCAAAATATCCGGCCTCATCCGCCATTTCCATTTTTACTTCTTTGCCGGTTTCCCCGATTACCGCCGTAACCTGGGATGCTCCCGGCTGAAAGGTCGCAAGCAGCGTGGAGCTTCCCACGGTGTGCGGCCCCAGAAGCTTATGGGGATTATCCTCCTCCGAATAAATAACCGCCTCGATCTCCGGCCAGTTCATCAACTTATACAATTTTTCTTTCATCCAGATTCCCTCAACTTTCCGCTCTATTTTTCACGCAGGCTGTGAATAAAAAGCCCGCTTCTTAACTTGGGTTCAAACCATGTGGACTTGGGCGGCATCAATTCTCCTGCGTCAGCTACCGCAAACAGCTCCGAGATTGAAGTGGGATACATGGCAAATGCCACCCTGCAGTCTTCGTTCACCCTGCGTTCCAGCTCCTTCATCCCCCGGATGCCTCCTACAAAATCAATGCGTTTGTCCGTTTTGGGGTCTTTAATGCCCAGCACCGGCCCCAGCAGGCTGTCCTGAAGGATGGATACATCCAGACCCTTCACCGGATCGGTCGGGCAAATCTCCGGCCTCGCCTTCAGGCGGTACCATTTCCCGTCCAGGCACATGCCGAAAACAGCCTTGGCCTCCGGCCTGTGGGAAACGCCTTCCCCACATTCCTCTATATCGAAGGATTCCCCGATTTTACCAAGAAATTCCTCTTCCGTGTAACCATTGAGATCTTTTACCACCCGGTTATAATCCATAATCATCAGCTGATCATCCGGGAAAAGCATGGACAGGAAAAAGTTAAAGGGCTCTTCCCCCGTATATCCGGGCTTCGCCTGCCTTCTCATCTGGGAAACCTTCACTGCGGATGCACACCTGTGATGTCCGTCCGCAATATAAATCTCATTGATTTCGGAAAAAGCGGCATGGATGGCATCCACATCCTGCGCCCTCCCGATACGCCATACCCGGTGCGTAATTCCATCCTCCGCCGTAAAATCATAGAGCGGTTCTTCTTTCTTATACGCTGCAACAATTCCATTGATAACGGAACTGGAACGGTATGCCAGAAAAATGGGGCCGGTCTGTGCATCGCAAGCTTCCACATGGCGTATCCTGTCGGCTTCCTTGTCCGCCCTGGTGTTCTCATGCTTTTTAATCACCTGCCCAAGATAGTCATCCACACTGGCGCAGGCGGTAATGCCGGTCTGGGATCGACCGTCCATGATAAGCTCATATATGTAATAAACCGGGCTCTCCTCCTGTACAAAGTATCCTTCCTCAATCCTTTTCCAAAGCAGTTCCCTCGCTTTTTCGTAAACACAGTCCGCATATACATCCACACTGTCGTCAAACTGTGTCTCCGCCCTGTCAACAGACAGGAAGGAAAGCGGTTCCTTTTGCACCTCGGCCTTTGCCTCGGCCCTGTTATATACATCATAAGGTAACGCTGCAATCCGCCCTTCCAGGCCCTTCTTCGGCCTGTATGCGCAAAACGGTCTGATTTCTGCCATCCTCTACCTCCGGTATCCGTTTTCTTTTTATTTTAAGTATAACTGATTCTTTCCATGGATACAAGTGCTTCCCCTGACGCGGGCACAAAAACACGAAGCTTATATGCCGTAAAAAAGTCTGCCCCTACAGAGAAAAAACGTCCGGCAAGCCCCATTAGAAGCTGTCCCGGACGTTTTATCCATTGACATTATTTATTTTACAACCCTGACACGGATAACTCCCGGTATGGAGCGGAGGGTGTCAATGATCTCCTCGCTGGGACGTTCCTCCACATCCAGCATCGTGTAGGCTATATCTCCCTTGGATTTATTGGTCATGTCGGAAATGTTGATGCCGTTATCACCGAACAGCGCTGTAAATTTGGTAATCATATTGGCCACATTTAAATGGAAAATAGCAATACGGCCGGCCTGATCGCAGATTCCCATGTCACAATTGGGGTAATTCACACTATTGTTGATATTTCCGTTTTCCAGGAAGTTCTTCAGCTCCTTAACCGCCATAACCGCGCAGTTGTCTTCCGATTCCTCCGTGGAAGCTCCCAGATGGGGAATAACGATGCAGCCAGGCTTTCCTGCGGTAGTGGTATTGGGGAAATCTGACACATACTTGCGTACTCTGCCTTTTTCAATGCCGGCAAGCACCGCTTCTTCGTCCACAAGCAAATCACGGGCAAAGTTCAGCAGGATAACGCCGTCCTTCATTTTACTGATGGCATCTTCATTGATCATTTCCCTGGTAGAATCAAGCAGCGGGACATGGATGGTAATCACATCGCAGTTTTCATAAATTTCATCCACATTGATCACATGCTTGACATCCCGGCTTAAATTCCATGCGGCATCTACGGAAACATAAGGGTCATAGCCGTAAACCTCCATACCCATATGCTTCGCCACGTTGGCAACCTTGACGCCGATTGCCCCCAGGCCGATGATTCCCAGCTTTTTATCCTGTATTTCCGTTCCTGCAAAGTTCTTTTTCACCTTTTCAGCAGCCTTGGCGATGTCCGGATTGTCTTTATTTTCTTCCACCCAGTTAATTCCGCCGACGATGTCGCGGGAGGCCAGGAGCATGGCGGCAATGACGATTTCCTTCACACCGTTTGCATTGGCGCCCGGCGTGTTGAATACAACAATACCTTTTCCGGCGCATTTATCCAGAGGGATGTTGTTCACTCCGGCGCCTGCCCTTGCCACGGCAAGAAGATTGGCCGGCAGCGGCATATCGTGCATGTTGGCGCTTCTTACGAGGATGCCGTCGGCTTCCTCAATATTATCCGTTTTTACATAGTCCTCGGTAAAACCCTCCAGCCCCACCTGTGCGATGGGATTCAGACAATGATATTTAAACATAGCGGTACTCCTTTTCTTTTTACTTGAAACATTTCAGATAACCAAACCGTTACTTTTGCTTTAATTCTTCCGACTTTCAGGCATTCTCCGCTTCAAATTTCTTCATGAATTCCACCAGCTTCTCAACGCCCTCCACAGGCATTGCATTGTAGATGCTGGCGCGCATGCCGCCTACGCTTCTGTGGCCCTTCAGGCTTTCCAGGCCGGCTTCTTTGGCTTCCTTTACGAATTTGGCATCCAGTTCTTCACTTCCTGTGATGAAAGGCACGTTCATCAGGGAACGGTCTTCCTTGCGGACAGTGCCTTTAAAGAGACTGCTCTGATCCAGGAAATCGTACAGAATAGCTGCTTTTTTCTCATTCAGCTCCTTAATGGCGGACAGGCCGCCCATTTTCTTCAGCCATTTGAATACCTTGCCGCAGATATAGATGCCATAGGCCGGAGGGGTGTTGTAAAGGGACCCCGCATCCGCATGGGTTTTGTACTGGAGCATGGTAGGGGTGCCGGGGAGTACATCCTCGGTGATAAGGTCTTCCCGGATGATGGCGATAACAACGCCCGCAGGTCCTATATTCTTCTGCACGCCGCCGTACATAATGCCGTATTTTGTTATATCCACCGGTTCGGAAAGGAAGCAGGAGGACACATCGGCAACCAGGGTCTTTCCTTTGGTGTTGGGAAGTGTTTTAAATTTCGTACCGTAAATGGTATTGTTTTCACAGATATAGACATAATCCGCATCCTCTGAAATGGGGAGATCGGAGCAGTCAGGTATGTATGAGAAGGTTTTGTCTTCAGAAGAGGCGATCTTGTTCGCTTTTCCATACTTGCCGGCTTCCTGCCATGCTTTCTTTGCCCATTGGCCGGTAACGATATAGTCGGCCACCTTGTTTTTCATCAGGTTCATGGGAATCATGGCGAACTGCTGGCTTGCGCCGCCCTGCAGGAAAAGCACCTTATAATTATCAGGAATCCCTATCAGATCCCGTAAATCTGCTTCCGCTTCATCAATAATCGTCTGGTAGGTTTTGGAACGGTGGCTCATCTCCATAACGGACATGCCGCATCCTCTGTAATCCATCATTTCCTCTGCAGCTTCTTTCAGGACTTCCTCAGGCAGAACTGCCGGTCCCGCTGAAAAATTATAAACTCTTGCCACTTCTAATTCCTCCTCATGTTAAGTCCGGGCCTGTCGGGCTGTCCCGGTCCGGTAGCTTTTATTGTAACTGCGCGGTGAATTGCAGTTAACGTTTATTTTACATAGTTCACTCACTTTAGTCAACTACTACGTTAAACAATTTATGTGCTTTTTCTGTAAAAAATGCTTTGAGTCCCGCCGAATCCCTGGCCGGCTCCCTGTGGCTCCCCCTGTATGGCGTCCCCCCGGCGGGCTATGCTTTCTGTGCGGGCACGCTTTCGCTCGGTTAAAAACGCAG
>NZ_KE992686.1:0-6778 GCF_000466465.2 Clostridium sp. KLE 1755 | reverse complement strand
TTCATTATTTCATGCTGCCGCCCATAACCCTGTTTGTTTGCCTGGGCACCATTTTACCCTTGCAGAAGTGTATTGAACACAGCGGAAATGCTGATTCTATGGGCCTTTCTGGCTGGAAAAAAGATTTTATTACCGCCGAATATTTACTGCTTTTTATAATGGGCAACAGCGTAAAAAGGAGAAAAAGCCGATGAATATAAAAAAAATGGACATTGTGTGCGAATACGGCCGGCCGCCGTTCCGGGCAATAGTCCTGCACGGAGGCCCCGGGGCTCCCGGGTGTGCCGCAGGCTTCCTCAGTTTTCTTATTATGTCCTTGAAAAATGCGGCCATGATCCATGGAAAGAAAAATACGCAAGGAAGCGGTTTCTGGATTTGTTGGAAGCAGAAGTAAATTTCTTGATAAAACCTGCGGAACTCCGGACATCCAGGTTATTATAAAAAGATTCCGGGCCGGGGAACCGGAAAGAAAGAGGCATGAAATGCAAATAGAAACAGAACGGCTGAGAATTACCGCTCTTACTCCCGAACAGCTTGATTGGTGGTTAAACGATTTGCCCTGGCTGGAAGAAAAACTGAACTGCTCCTACCAGGCCGAACCGCTGGAAGGAATATTCAAAGAAATTGTTTCCGGACAGTTGGAAATTACCAGACAGGACAGCGATAACTACCTGTGGCACAGCTTTTGGCTTCTCATCAGAAAATCCGATAATGTCGTTGTAGGCTCCGCTGATTTTAAGAATGTACCCGATGAAAAAGGCCAGGTTGAAATAGGCTATGGCCTGGGGAAAGCCTTTGAACATGAAGGATATATGACGGAAGCCGTCCGCGCCATGTGCAGCTGGGCAAAGGAGCAGGAAGGGGTGTCCTGTATCACTGCGGAAACGGAAGCAGACGGCTTTGCCTCCCAGCGTATCCTAAAGCGCTGCGGTTTTACGGAATATGCAGGGAATGATACCATCTGGTGGAGAATGCAGCCGGAATCAGACAGTTAATATAAAGAAATTATCCTCCTTATACAAGCAGGCTCCCCATGAAATGCCGATAAAAATAAACCCAGAAACCATATTACAAAACTGTAACCTTCAGGAAAGCCAATATGATACCTTCCCATAAGAAAATCCGGTATCCTGTGAATCAGAAAGACAACACCATCAATTAACCGGAATGAAATATGGAAAGGATGAATGGATATGAAAAAAAGGATCGTTATCATGCTTCTGCTGGCGGCAGTGATGCTGAACGGCTGTAAGGCAGACAGCACAGCGGAGCGTCCGGCGGCGGATTCTGTGACAGCATTGGACAGCGTAGCGCAAACAGGAGACAACAAGGCAGAAGACAAAAAGGCAGAGGAAAGTGCAGTAAAAGAAAGCGCAACAAAGAAAAATACAGCAGAGGAAACAGCAGCAGGCGAATCAGCGGGAGAGTCCTCCGGGCAGCCGCCGGAAACAGAAGAAGGAATTACTGTAATCGGTGAGTTTGCCAGACTTTCCGCAGAGGAAGGAAACTGGAAAGGGCTGACAACAGAAGAAAAGCTGGAGGATTTCGATTTCCTGTATCAAACCCTGAAAGAGAATTACCCCTACTGGAATCTGGCCGAGCGGACGCAGAATATAGATTTGGAAGAGCAGTACCGGATCTGCAGGGAAAAAATAAAAAACTCCGAAACGGACATGCAGCTCTTCACAAATATACAGGGGTTCGTAGGACCATGCGGCGGAATCGGCCACTTGCAGCTTGTTATTGAAAATTGGGCGGATGATTACAGCAACCTGGACGGCATTTCCGAAGACTTGCTCCCTCTCATGCGAAAAATCAGTGATGCCTATGCAAATGATACTTCAGTTGCAGCATATGAGAAGATAGAAAAATCATTTCAAAATGCCTGGAAAAAAGTCCAGGCGTACTATGAAGAACAGGGGATGTCTGACTTGCTTCAGTCAGACCCGGGTTCCATGGCTCAGGAGGATGAAACAGGAGATACCATACTTCTGGACAGCGGCGAAACCGATAATCTTTTATACGGGATCATTGAAGAAGGAAAGACTGCCTACATTAAAATAAGATTTTTTGACATGGATTATTATGAAGAAGACAGTAAAATCCTGACCGGCTTATACGAAAAATACAGCGATTATGAAAATGTCATTTTTGATTTAACCGATAACGGAGGCGGCGGAATGCCCTACTTTGACGATCTCATTATGGCTCCTAACATTGACCATACCTGTACCGCCGACACATACCAATTTGTAAAAAACGGCAGCTATAACCGCAAATTCATGGATTTTTCTGAATATAAGCCTGTCAGTGAGGTCCCCGAACTGCCCAGATTGAATCAGGAAGACCTTTCCGGACTTGATTTATTTGTGGCCGATACCTATAAGGTTGAGCCTTCCGGAGAAAAGAAAGCCCTGAAAGGAAAACTGTGGATGCTGGTGAACGAAAATGTGTATTCCTCCTCCGAATATGCGGCCATGTTCACGAAAGCCACCGGTTTTGCAACTCTTGTGGGGCAGACGACAGGCGGCGACGGAATCGGTTCCGAACCTCTGCCCATCGTCCTTAAGAACAGCGGCCTCATCGTGCGGTACAGCCCTGTTTACGGAACTACCCCTGACGGCGCGGGCAGCGAGGAATTCGGAACTGAACCTGATATCCCTTCCCCGGAAAGCGAAAGCCCGCTGGAAACCTGCCTGAAAGCTATTGGTTGAAAAACGGGGCAATGTTTTTATATTAATGAAATAGCATTAAACAGACAACATTGAAAATATGTCATTGACAAATGTTCAATAGAGGAGTAAGCTGAAAACAGAAAGAGAGAGGATCCATATGAGAGTTTCCAAAGAACCTGAAGTCAGAAAACAGGAAATGCTGGATACCGCCATGCGGGTATTTGCCGAGAAAGGCTTTGAAGCAACTACCATGAAGGATATTGCCGCTGAAATGAATGTGGTTTCCGGGCTTTGCTACCATTATTTCCAGAATAAACAGCAGCTGTATGAAGAAGCTTTGACGCACTATGCAGAAGAGTGCAGCGAGCCTTTTATCCAGATTTTCAGGAATACAAAGCAGCCGCTGGAAGAGTGCATGAAGGCTGTTATTGCATTCCTGTATCAGGAGGAAGGAAAATATAAATACGCCTCTTTTTTTGATAAAAAAGGAAATGAATTTTTTCATCGCCAGCTGAGTATGCATATGGAGGAGAAAATTGCCCCATACCTTGCGGAATATCTCAGGTGCCGCTCTGAAATGGGAGAAATCCACGTGGATTATCCGGAGCAGACAGCTCTTTTTATTTTAAGCGGCCAGTCCCCCATCCTCATTGATGAAAGGATTCCATTAAAGGAAAAGACAGAACTGCTGCACAAATTGATTTATAAAATATTACAGTAGGCCGGCCCCGCTGTTTTGGCGGGGCTTTTCTGCAAAATGCTATTGAATATAAGTCAATGACATGAGTTTAATCATTTCTACAGCAATTATTGCCCTGAAGAATTATCCTCAAATGGCATATTAAACGGACAGTTCTGCCCCTGAAGGTCTGAAGATGAAAATGCACCAGTTTAAGGCAAAAAACAATATTTGAAAGGATGGCGCCAGAGAATGGAAGATACGAGCAAAAAAATAACAACAGATTATTTCAACAAAACAGCGGAGGATTACGACACAAGCCATGACGGAAAATTTGTCCAATGTATGTACCGGGAAATTCTTGCCCGCGTACCGGATACCAGAGGACAGCGGCTTCTTGATTTGGGCTGCGGCAACGGCAATATACTAAAAACCCTGAATGAACGCATCCCCGCAGAATATTACGGCCTGGATATTTCGGAAAAAATGATTGAAGAGGCGGGAAAGAAACTGGGGAAGGCGGCGCGGCTTCAGGTGGGAGACGCGGAACAGCTGCCCTATAAGGACAATTTTTTTGATGTGGTGGTTTGCAATGCTTCCTTCCACCATTACCCGAACCCGGAAAAGGCCGCTGCAGAAATGGGCAGAATCATAAAATCCGGCGGCCTTCTAATCCTCGGTGACCCCACAATGCCCTCTATAATGATTGAGGTGTTTAACTGGGCGTTAAAGTGGAGCAGTTCCGGTGACGTTAAGCTGTGGAAGAAACGGGAAATCAGGGAGCTTTTTGGAAGATGCGGCTTTGCGATGGAGGATTGGAAGCGGATTAAATACAGATGCTTTGTCTGCAATTTGAGGAAAAGGTAAGGGGGCAGCTGCAACTGCCGTTGTAACAGAAAAATATGTCGGGAAGAAAAAATACTGCCGCCCTGTAGTACAAAAGGGCCGGCAGTATTTTTTCTTCTTCCTGCTTATAATAAAGAACGCCTGTCGAATTTCTCTTCGCAGTATTTGCAACGGTATATTTCTTTTTTCTCATCGGAGAGAACGAAAATATGAGGAAGTCCCTGCTCAATGGAGGTGATGCAGCGGGGATTTTTGCAGTGAATAACGTTTTTGATTTCTTTCGGGAGTATCAGTTCCTTCTTCTTAACGATTTCGCCGTTTTTTATAATATTTACAGTAATATTGTGATCTATGAAGGCCAGGACATCAAGGTTCATCATGTCCACATCGCATTCCACCTTCAGAATATCTTTTTTCCCCATTTTATTGCTGCGTGCATTTTTGATGATAGCCACCGTGCAGTCCAGCTTGTCCAGCTGCAGGTGACGGTAAATGGACAGGCTGGTGCCGGCCTTGATGTGGTCAAGCACGAAGCCTTCTTCAATTTTTCCTACATTTAACATAAGGTTGCCTTTCTGCCCGCTAATGGGCGTTTATACTAATGCCACAAAGGGCGTTTCCCTGGTAAATTAATCATTTACGCTGATACCCAGCAGGGTGAGGATAAGCGCCATGCGGACATACACGCCATACTGCGCCTGCTTGAAGTAAACAGCCCTCGGGTCATCATCCACATCCACGGAGATTTCATTGACCCTGGGCAGGGGATGAAGGACGAGCATGTCACTGGGAGCCAGGGAAAGCTTGGCTTTGTCGAGCACATAGAAGTCCTTTAAGCGGACGTAATCCTCTTCGTTGAAGAAACGCTCCTTCTGAACGCGGGTCATGTAAAGGATATCAAGGCCGGGCATAATTTCCTCCAGCTGTGTGACTTCCTCGTAGGGAATATTTTTTTCCTTCAGCATTTCTGTAATGTAGTCGGGGACGCGCAGTTCGTCAGGGGAGATGAAAATAAAGCGTACATTGTCATAGCGAACGAGGGCATTAATCAGGGAATGTACGGTCCGGCCGAATTTCAGGTCGCCGCACAGTCCGATGGTAAGCTGGTTCAGGCGGCCCTTTAGCGTGCTGATGGTCATCAGGTCCGTCAGCGTCTGGGTCGGATGCTGATGTCCGCCGTCGCCGGCGTTGATTACAGGGATTCCTGAAACGGAGGCGGCTACCATGGGAGCGCCCTCTTTGGGATGGCGCATGGCGCAGATATCTGCATAGCAGGAGATGATGCGGATGGTGTCGGCCACGCTTTCGCCCTTGGAAGCGGAGGAGCTTGCGGCGTCGGAGAAGCCCAGCACGCTGCCGCCCAGATTGAGCATGGCGGCTTCAAAGCTTAAGCGGGTCCGGGTGCTCGGTTCATAGAAACAGGTAGCTAACTTTTTCCCCTCGCAGGCATGCGCATATTTCGGCATGTTCGATTCGATATCCCTTGCCAGGGCAAAGAGCTTGTCCAGTTCCTCCACGGAAAAGTCAAGCGGGTTCATTAAATGTTTCATTTATCGGTCTCCTTTCTGTTAAATGCGGAAATATTGGGATCTGGACATCAATTTTGCTGAACGTGTCCTGCCGCCCCGGCCCATAAATAACGCCTGCGGTCGGCAGGCGTTGATTTTAGAAAATCGAAGAGAAAATAATTTTCCCTTCGATTTATATTCAGATATCCGGTATGAAATTCTGCTTATTGCCAGGCTTGCAGCGGTTTGCAAATCGTCCCATAAAATTCTCCACATTTCTTACAGCCACTTACTATTTGTGACATTATAGCACATCGAAAAAGGGGGTTCAATCTATTTTTACGTAAAATTTATTTTTTATAAAAATAGAAGGTCCGGATGAAAAACCTTTGCAAATCAGGTGCATATCTATTATAATTTACGCGAAGGATATGAAGTAAGGCAGCAGTTTGGAAGTCTTAACTGTTGCGAAGAGAGAACTGAATGGAACAGATACACGCGCACATAAGAACGCGCATAAGCAGCATAAGAAAAGAGGTAGCCTATGGACGGTGAAAACAGGAACGGGGAAGTGCAGTTTACGGAACGAAAAAGATGGCTGTTTTTCGGCCTGCCCTTTACCTTTACCGTATATACGGTGAAGGATGATATCATTACCGTTTCGGAAGGTTTTCTGAATAAAAAGGAAAACGACTGTTATATGTATAAGGTACAGGACGTGGAACTGGTGGAGTCTCTGGCGGAACGTATTGTTGGAATCGGTACGGTGAAATGTTATACCGGCGATACTACCAATCCGGTGCTGATGCTGACTCATATAAAAAATGCCAGAACCATTAAAAATTACATATTGGAGGCCTCGGAGAAGGCAAGAATCCGGCGCCGTACCATGAATATGCTGAATATCGGCGCAGAAGGCGCGGATGACGGCGATTGGGACGACGGCAGGGAATAGGCGGGGACGTTTGGAATATTTTCATTCTCGAAAAGAAAGATGCGGAAAACCAGTTTTTTCTGCATCTTTTTGTGTGGGGGAGTGAGTCCGGCCGCGAATGGGTTCTCCGAAGGCC
>NZ_KE992685.1:29943-61675 GCF_000466465.2 Clostridium sp. KLE 1755 | reverse complement strand
CCTTCCACAATTTTTAAGTCTCATCTCCATGGTCCGGGAAGGCACCCGAAAAACACCTGTCCCGTCTCCCCCCTGCCCCCAGCCTGCCGCCCTGGTTCCGGATTCTCCTTCCGTTCCCTCCCCCCTATTGAAAAATGGCTGCCAATACATGTCATTGGCAGCCACCGAACTTGTCCATTATTACGAAACTCTTCCGATTATGCGTTCAGCATATCCTTTAAAGCCTTACCAGCTTTGAACTTGGGAGCCTTGGAAGCAGCAATCTTCATAACTTCGCCGCTCTGAGGATTTCTTCCTTCTCTTGCTGCTCTTTCGGAAACTTCGAAGGTACCGAAGCCAACCAGCTGTACCTTTCCGCCTTTCTTCAGTTCATCTGCTACTACATCAGTGAAAGCTTTCAGGGCCTTCTCTGCATCCTTCTTGGAAATTTCAGCTGCGTCAGCCATAGCTGCTACTAATTCTGTTTTGTTCATTATGAACTCCTCCTGTAATCACTGTAAATTTATAGATTGTATGCAAAAGAGTGTACTCTCTCAGACACTATATTATATATATACGTTTATCCCCCCTTTGTCAAGTATTTCCCCCGAAAAACCTGCGTTTTCAGGGCAAAATTAACCCTTTTTTAATAAAGAAGCTCTCAAAAAAAGACGCACTTCCGTTTTTACGTGTGCGCCATTTTTTGTCGTTTTTTCATTTATTTTAATGCATTGTCAAGAAAAGCTTTTTTTTCAGTTTCCTGCCGCAGCAGATTCTCCAGTTTTTCCCGGTTTCTCCCCGGTATCCAGGCCTTTCCGTTGTTATAATAAAAGTTGACTATCTTCCAGAATTTCTCAGGATAGGCAAACCGGTAATACAGCTGGATGCGGTCCGCTTCGGAGAGTGTGCGTTGCGTTTCATATGCGGTCAGGATGTTCAGGCCAAGGCTGACCGACCATGCATTTTTTTCCAGAAGCTTCCTGAGGAAAAGGTAGAGATCCCGGATAGGATTATCAAGCAGGTATTTTTCGAAATTGATGACGGTAAAGCCATCAGGCGTATACAGGATATTGTGATGCTGAAAATCACCATGGCAGAAATTACCATTCTTTTTTATCGCTGCTTCATCAAAGGCATCCGCATATCCCTGAAGCTCCTCCACCGCGGAAAGCGCTTTTTCATAAAAGAAGTCATAATGATGGAGAAGGTAAATCTCGAACTCCGTCTTCTGGCCTTTTTCCCGCAGATAACGGCGGACCTTTTTCAGCTCCCGGTTATGCTTCACGTATTCATTTTCCATACACAGGGCGGGCACGTCGTATTCCTGCACCAGCTCGGGCAGATGCATGGCATTATGTAACCTTCCCAGCGTCCGCGCGGCGCTCTGGCATTCCCGCACATCCTTCAGATTGCATTCCCGGCCTTCATAATAGGTTTTCAAAATATAAGGCACCCGATCCTGATCGTAGGAGATTAACCCGCCTTCCTTATTCCGGATCAGCTGCTCCAGCTGTGAAAAGCCGTTATCCTTCACCGCCGCCAGAAGCTTTTCCTGAATCTCCAGACGCGCCAGGGGGCCTGTATATTCCTTCAGAATAAACCAGCCCTCCTGTGTTTCACACAGAAGCGCGCCCCTTCCCTTCAGTGTACGGAGAATTTCTATTTCATAATTTTCAAAAACGCTTACCGCTCTGTCATTCACTGATATTTCCTCCCTCTCATACCCGGCATTTTCCGCCGCGCAGATGCTGCCGGCCAAACGCCGCCCGCAGGCCGGGTTCACAGCCCCCGGGCAACAGCAATTTTCTGCCGCTAGGTATTACCTATCATATGAGAAGGAAGCTCAAGTTATGTTTCTTTCGGAAGGTTTGCAAGCAAATATTCTTTTGTATTTTTCCCCGGGTCCTCCAGGACAAACTCCAGGAGGGCCGTGAGGGTCCGACCCAGCTGCGGCCCCGGCTTCATGCCCGCCGCCATCAGATCCCGGCCCGTCACCGCCAGGTCCTTAAGCGTGAGGCAGTCTCCCTCCTTTTGAATCTGTTCATAAAGGCTGTCAAGCCATTCCGCCTTTTCAGCCCTCTGATAATCGCTCTGCGCCGCCAAATCAGCTCGCTTTACTTCTAAAAGCAGCGGGAAAAGCGCGGTCCCCACCTTAGAGGCCGCCCGGCGCACCGCCCTGATTTCCGGAAGGATCTCGCAGTCGTGCCAGTATACCAACTCTGTCACTTTGTCAATCGTATCATTATCATACCGCAGCCTTTTCAGGATCCCCCTGGCCATACGGCTTCCAGCCGCTGCGTGGCCGTGAAAATGATCCACACCGTCTTCATCTGTAAAAGCGCACTCCGGCTTACCGCAGTCATGCAGCAGCATGGTAAGCCTCAGGACCTTGTCGGCCCGCACCGCCCGCATGGCGCGCAGTGTGTGCTCCCCCACATTCCAGCTGTGATGGGGATTTTGCTGGGACGTTTCCATCATTCTGTTGAATTCCGGCAGTATAATGGCCGTAATTCCCGTCTCCCAGGCGTATTTTAAAAATTCGGGATGCGGGCTTGCAAGCAGCTTCGTCAGCTCCACCTGAATCCGTTCCGCGCTTACCTTCCGAAGGTTTTCAGCATGTCCGCAGATGGCGGCCTTTGTTTTTTCCTCTATGGCAAAACCCAGCTGTGCGGAAAAACGGACGGCCCGCATGATGCGCAGGGCATCCTCCGTAAAACGTTCATCGGCATCGCCCACGCACCGTATGATTCCTTTTTCCAGATCCTCCCTGCCGCCAAAGGCGTCCACCAGGCCTTCCTCTTCATTATAGGCCATGGCATTAATAGTAAAATCCCGTCGTTTCAAATCTTCAATTAAATTGGAGGTAAAGGTAACCTCATTCGGATGCCTGCCGTCCTCATATTCCCCGTCCACACGGTAGGTGGTGACCTCATAGCCTTTTTTATGGAGCATTACCGTCACCGTCCCATGCTGGATGCCGGTATCCACGGTCCGGCCAAACAGCGCCTTCGTTTCCTCCGGCCTGGCTGAGGTTGTGATATCCCAGTCATCCGGCGTGCGTGAAAGCAGCGAATCGCGGACGCAGCCGCCCACCGCGTAGGCCTCATGTCCCGCCGCCTGTAAGCAGTGTATGATATATGTGACATCCCCGGGAAGCTGTATTTTCATCCTGATCCCTTCCTTTCCGGCCGGCGTCTGCGGCCGGACTTTGCATACTTGTAACTGAACTGCTACTATTATATACAGTTTTCCGCCGCGCCCGCAACTTAAAAAATAATCTCAGGCCCATTCCCGGAGCAATTCGGAGGCAGCCGTTCGGCCGGGACCAAACTGCTGCCTCCGGCCACACGGATTATCCCTGCTCTCAGCTTCTGAAAATAATGGCAGCGGCATTGGTGCAGGCCCGGATATCCATCTCGGACTGTTTGTAAAGCTTTCTTAATTTCCCCGGGCAGGTAATTACCAGCTCCGGGATGGCTTCCTTCATGGACATCTGCTTTTCCGTCTTTTCCTTTCTGACACGGCCGATAGTCTCCTTCAGATGGCCGCCGAATTCCAGGAGCAGTTCATCCGCCTTCTCCTGCTGCCACAGCAGCTGATGAATGGATACTGCGCCTTCAAACCCGCGAAAACAGGACTGGTAAATATATTCCGTCATATGGGGAATATAAACCGCATACAGCTTCAAAATACCCAGAAGGCTGTGATAGAGGGCATACTGGGCGCCCCGGCGTTCCGCTTCACCGTGTTTCTCCGGCTGGTAAAGCCGTTCCTTGACAATCTCAATATAATAATCACAAAAGTCCTCCCAGAACAGCTCGTCAACCTTCTTCCTGGCAAGCCCTGTCTCATATTCCTCCAGGAAGGCGGCCGCCTCCTCCGAGGCTTCCTTTACCCGTTCCAGAATCCACAGATCCGGAGGCAGAAGCCGTACCGTCTCCCCACAGTCCGGCCGGTAATCCTCCAGATGCATTCCGGCAAATTTTGCCGCATTATAAAGCTTATTCAGAAAGCGTTTGGAAACCTTCAGTTCCTCTTCGCTGAAAAAAGTATCCGTTCCCAGCCTGGCGCCGGCCGTCCAATAGCGTATGCAATCCGCGGAATGCGTCTCTATCAGCTGCATGGGAGAGGACGCGGCGTTGTTTTTGGATTTGCTGATTTTTTCTCCGGGCTTTGCCAGGACGAAGCCGCTGATCATGATATCCCTCCAGGGAATGCTTCCCGTATGGTAAAGACTGCGTACAATTGTGTAAAAGGCCCAGGTACGGATGATTTCATGAGCCTGATGCCGCATGCCCATAGGCAGGATTTCCCGGCTGCGGTCATCGTTCTCCCCGTATCTTGCATTGATTAAAGGTGTGACGGAGGAAGTGGCCCAGGTATCGAAAACCGCCGTTTCCGGCAGAAATTCCTCACAGCCGCAGCTGCATTTTTTCCCCGGCAGTTCTTCCATGGGGTTTACCGGCAGCTGATCCGCTTCGGCAAATACCGGTTTTTTACAGTTCTTACAGTACCATACCGGAAAAGGAACGCCGAAATACCGCTGTCTTGAAATACACCAGTCCCATTTCAGGTTTTCCACCCAGCTTCTGTATCTGCTTTTCATATAGGCAGGGTGCCAGTTGATTTCTTCCGCCGCATCCAGGAACCGCTGCTTCTGCGAAAGCACATCAATGTACCACTGATTGGAGGGTATGATTTCCACATCCGTACCGCACCTTTCATGAACCGCTACCAGGTGGGTCATCTCTTCCCTCCGGGCCAGCGCCCCAGCCTGCTCAAGCGCTTCGATAATGGCCGCCCTTGCCTGTTTTACCTTCATGCCCCCGATTACAGGAATATGCTCCGCAATCCTGCCGTCCGGGCGAATTACCTCTCTGTAGGCAAGGCCGTGCTTTTCACACCAGCCCACATCCGCGGTATCTCCGTAGGTAGCGCACATAACGGCTCCCGTGCCTTTTTCCATACTGGCCTCTTCTTCTGTCAGAATGGGAACCTCAAAACCGTAAAGAGGCACCTTTGCCATTTTCCCGGCCAGCCTCCGATATCTCTCGTCTTCGGGATTTACGAAAACACAGACACAGCCATAAAGCAGCTCCGGCCGTGTGGTCGCAACGAGGAGCTTTTCCTCTCCCGCCTGGAATTCCAGGTAATTAAAGGTAGTTTCCCGCTCCTTCATTTCCAGCTCGGCCTGGGCAATGGAAGTACGGCATTGCGTGCACCAAAGTACAGGCGATTCCTTCATGTAGGCCTTTTTCTGCCGTACCAGATCAAGGAAGGCTCTCTGGGATATTTTTGCGGTCAGCTCGGATACTGTCCGATACTGCAGAGACCAGTCTACAGAAAAGCCCAGGCTCTGCCACATTTTCCGAAAATCCGCCTCATAGCTTTCGATGGTTTCCATGCATTTTTCATGGAACTGGCTTCGGGGCATATCCGCGGCATGGAAACCGCCGTCCCTTTCCACAAGCCGTTCGGTGGGAAGGCCATTGTCATCAAAGCCGAAGGGATAAAAAACATCGTAGCCCTGCATCCGCTTAAAACGCGCTATCATCTCCGCCTGGGTATAAGAAAAAACGTGCCCGATATGAAGGCTCCCGCTTACCGTAGGCGGCGGTGTGTCAATGGAAAATACCTTTTTCTCCCGGCCGTTCCTGTATCGGTAAATCCCTTCCTTTTCCCATAACGCCTGCATTTCCCGTTCTGTTTTTCTGAAGTCATACTTTTTATCCATTCCGGATACCTCCTGATATTTACGGCTCCGCCGTTTTTTTGCAGCAGTTTTCCCGCCGCTTATTTGATTACAAACCAGATCGAAGCGCCCGCCCTGTGCAGTGAGCGGATGTGAAACCCCGGACGTATTTGTTCCCTGCGGAAGCCGTCAATAGGGACAGGAAGACCGATGGTTATCTGCCATCATGCCCAATTGGCCCGCTATCCGCAGGAAACGTGCGCCGCCAGACACACAAAAAAACGCCCTAAGCAAAAAATGCTTAGGGCGAACAATATGTCCGTGGTACCACCTAAATTCAGAAGAGACTTCTGCACTTAATACAATACGGGAAAACCTCCCGGTCTTCCGATATCGCTTTCCCTGATAACGGTGGAAATCTCCGTTGGAGTCTACTTGGAATCCGAATCCGCCGGGCAGACACCCGCCGCCGTCCTCCGTTCAATCCAAAGCTCAAAGGCTACTTCCATGTTCCCTTCACGGAGATTTTCACCAGCCATCTCCTCTCTGTTCATCCGGAAGAACATGTACTCCTCCTCATCAACGCTTTTGTCTGAGTCTGTTAACGCTATTATAGCATGGGTCTGCGGAATGTCAATCATGAATTATTTAGCTTGGGCCGTGCTATGAATTTCTTTGTCCGAAGCCGTGCCAGGGGATATTCAGTCCGAGACTGTAGCTGACTTATTGACTAATTGCACTGATAAATATTTTCCGTCTGTTTTTTAGTACTTTGATATTGTACTTTTTACACAGATATGGTAGATTATTTTTACGGATATTTTTTAATTTTCTTTCGCTCATTTCACTGAGCAATAAAAATGTCCGTGTTCAATTTTTTGCATCACGGCGCTTCTGCCGATTATTCTCTTTTATGTTTTTCTGTTTTGCCTGATTCATTCACTGTTTTCATGCCGGAAGAGAGGTGATTTCATAACTTGACTCAATACCGCTTCAAATATTTTTATTTTCGTTGAAATTATTTTGGAATAATATTATAATGGAGGTATAAAAAATGGACGTCACAGTTACAAAAGAATATAAGGACAGACTCTTCCGGCTTGTTTTCCAGGATAAAAAGGATTTACTTTCCCTATATAATGCAGTGAATAAAAGCAGCTATGAAAATCCGGAAGAACTGCAGATCTTGACCCTGGAAAATATGATTTATCTGAAAATGAAAAACGATATCTCTTTCCTTTTAGGAGATATTTTAAATCTTTATGAACACCAAAGTACGGTGAATCCTAATATGCCGGTCAGGGGTTTCCTATACTTTGCCGAAATGTACCAGAAATACCTGATGAAATACAAATACCGGTTATTCAGCACGAAGCTTATTATGCTTCCCAGACCGCAGTATATCGTGTTTTATAATGGGCTGGAGAATCAGCCTGACCGTTTTGAACTGAAAATGTCAGATGCCTTTCTTCCCGCTATGACCTCCATGGAACCGTGCCTGGAATGCACGGTGCTCATGCTTAATATTAATTTGGGACGGAACCGGGAACTCATGGAAGGCTGCCGTAAGCTGAAGGAATATGCTATGTTCGTGGCAACGGTACGGGAAAAGCTCACGCTGGATTTACCCTTTAACGAAGCGGTGGACAGTGCCATACAGGAATGTATCCGCAATAATGTCCTGAAAAATCTGCTAATAGCCCACAGGGCGGAGGTAATTAATATGTTATTTACGGATTACGATGAGCAGGAGCACATGGCTTGTGTGAAGGAAGAAGGATTTGAAGAGGGCCAGGATAAAATCTTACATCTGATTCAATTGCTGATTAAAAATTCCCGCAATGAAGAGATTGAAAAGGCCGTTAATAATCAGGATTTCAGGAACCAGCTTTTTAATGAATTTGGTCTCTAAATGGATTAAATGCTTTTATGCCAACAGACTGGTTCGGAGCGGAATTCAGATTTGGTGAATTAACCATTTGGATTTGGAACGATCAGGAAAATAAAGATGGTATCAGAAATGTACTGGTCCTCCATTGTGATGATATTTTTGCGGCCTATAACGATCTGAAAGCAAAGGGCTACGATATTACTGAACCTGAGCTGAAGTTCTATGGGGATTATGAAATGAAGCTGAAGGATGCCGATGGCAATCTGCTGCTGTTCTTGTCATAATTTATCCCGCTTAAAGTCATAAAGACTGCTTCTTAAACCTGGCTTTACTACTGTACCCTCCAGAAAAGAAGCAGTCTATTTTTACCTGGGAAAGATTTGGGCAGCGTCCCATATTACTGCTGCTTTAGCTTGCGGTAGGTTCCCGGTGTAATTCCCTCACTCTTTTTAAACACCTTAATAAACGTGGAACTGCTTAAAAATCCGGAAGTAATCGCTATACTTTCCAGCGTCTCATCCGTTGTTTCCAGCATTTTCTTAGCATGGTCAATCCGAAGCTTATAAAGAAAATCCGCAATGGAAATATTTTTCTGCATTTTAAACATACGGGAAAGATAAGCATGCGAAATATGAAAAACCTCCCCCAGCATAATATTGCTCAGTTCCGGATTCTGGAAATTATTCTTCAAATAGGTTTCCACCTGATCACACAACGTAAAGTTTTTCTGTGAATCCTGATAATACTGGCGCAATGCCGTCAAAGTATTTATGAAGCAATCCTGCATTTCAGTAAAGGTTCCGGCAGCCAAGACTGAGGCATGAAGCGCATTGCTCTCAGGAAGCTGTGCGGCCCCAATCTGGTGAGTCACCCGGCTGAAGCGTATCAGAAGGTCATATTTATAACAGGCTATCGCTTCCAGAGACGAGTTGGAACTGATGCCGGACTGGCTCTTAAGCTCCTCCATAATCTTCCTTGCATCCTGCATACAACTGCTGTCCTTTATAAATGAGAGCAGCAGATACTCAACCTTATTGTCTTCCATACCGGTAAAACTAAAACATTTCTCCTGAATGTCATCAAAAAGAATTATGCTTCCCTTACCATAAAGAAACCGATAGGTAAACGCCTCTGTGACTTCCTGATAGGCTTTATGGATTCCCGGAAGGTTAGAGTGAATTCCGGAAAGAGAGGCGGTGATTTCAATACCGAAATGCTGCCCTAAAAAAGCCGAGCTTTTTTTAATTACGGACTGCATATCAGCTTTCCGGCTGCTGTCGAATGTTTCTCCGGAAAAGTTAATAATGCAGGCATAACTGTTCACAGCAACCGGTACTAAAAATCCCTGATGCTTTTCAGAACACAGTTCCTGGACTACATTAGCTATAATAAACTGAAGGATCTGCTGATTCTGTTTTTCCCTCACATCTCCCAGCCTGCTTTCATCTACAGCTTCCACAAATATATAAATAATTCCAAACATATCAGAATTCAATACTATATGATGCTGCAGAAATATATCCCTCTCCTCATCAAAAGCATCTTCAATGGCGTTCCCAAGCATGGCATGCATCAAAAAATTATTACGCAGCGTATCTTCCTGCAGCTCTATTTTTTTTGTAAGAGTTGTGATTTCATTGAAAGAGCTGGTCAGAACATCGCTAATGAAATTCATCTCATTTTTCTTATTGTCATAGACCGTTCCCGTTGTCTCCGTAATGGTATAAATCATCCCTGTAATTGGTGAATAATTTACCTTTGTCATTTTCCAGGCAAGAAAACCGCTCAACAGCACACACAGAAGAATACAGATAAATGAGGTCAGCCGCAAATTATTTAACTGCTCCCAGAAAATATTCACCGGAATGGCGGAAGCATACATACAATCCGACACCTGGGAGGGAAAAAACTGGAGAACATATTTCTGGTTCTGGTAGGTTCCATAATACATCTCCTTTTCGCCGTCATATACGGACAGGATATCGCTTGACATGGGATGTGAAGATGCGAGCAGTTTGTTTTCCCCGTCAAATACCATAAGGATACCATCACTGTGAACAGAAGAATTCTCAAACAGCTGATGGAGCGTATCCTGTGAAAGGGTAATAGCCGCCGTAATTCCAGGCGCACCGTGAAAACTGCGGGAGGCCGGCTGTGAAAATACCACTCCCAGCAAAGGATTTAAAACATCATCATTTACAGAACGTATTTCTGTTTTATAGTTTGTTACGGATTCCGACAGAAAATTTTTATATTCCTCTTCGGTCGCCACATCCTTATAATAGGTCAGATAAAAATCCTCAAGAGCCAATCCGTTCCGTCCATTATAGACTCTTGAGAATTCAGGAAAATAAATACATATATTTTCAAATTCCTTCTGCTTAAAGGAATTAACCGCTTCATTCAGATAATAAGCCTCCACACTTGGAAGCTCCATATCCGCCTTAGAGCGGAATGCAAACTGCTGCACGACTGTAGAATTGGTCAAGGTTTTACCGATTGTGCTCATTTCCGAAAAAGCAGCATCCACATTAGAGAAAAACTGATACAGAATATTAGAGTTGGAACGAAGTATACTTTTTTCAATGGAATGCGCCGCATAATTATAGGTCACTATGATAGTAAAAAACGGAATTAAAAATAAGATAATATAAGAAGAAAAGAAGCGCCAAAAGAAACTGCTGTGCAATCTGGTAAATAAATTTTCCTTTATTTTTCTGTCCGCCATTGCCCGTTCCCCCCAGAGTAAACGTACTACAATTCAGTGAATTATAGCATATTTTTCAATTTTGGACAATTTGTTTTAAATTCGGACAATGGAAAATTCATCTTTAAACAATCTATGACCAATATTGACCATATACAGAATACCCACGTTTTCCTATAATGAACCCGTAACATCGATCGATGCATTTCCACATAAAAATTTAATACGATACCAGGAGGTCTATATGAAAAAGAAATTAGTATCCTGCTTTTTAGTTATGGCTATGGCAGTTTCCACACTGGCTGGCTGCGGGGCAAAGAATACGAACAGTTCAGAAGCTTCTTCCGTTCCGGCCCAGGAGGAAGCCCTGGAATTTACCGGATATCCCATAAATACGGAACAACAGCTTACCTTATGGACAAATCAGATTAAACCGTCCTCAACTATATCAAACTGGAAGGAATCTCCTTTCCATACCGGCCTTGCCGAAAAGACAGGAATTGATATTGATTATACCTTCCCTACATCCGGCACCGATGAAAAACAGGCGTTTAACTTAATGCTTTCCAATGAAGAGCTTCCGGATATTATATGGTACAGCTTTGCCGCTGATGCGGAAAGCCTTCTTGAAGATGGAATTATAAGGGATCTTACCGACCTGCTTCCCAAATATGCACCTAACTACTGGAAATTCCTTCAGGAAAATCCCCTGTACTATAAATCCATGATGACCGACAGCGGAAAATTCTTCGGTTTTGGTTTTTTCAGGGAAGATTTATGGCAGACGGCCTATGCCGGCCCTATGGTACGCAAGGACTGGCTGGATGAATGCGGCCTTCCAATTCCTGAAACCATTGAGGATTGGGAAATTACCCTGAAAGCCTTTAAAGATAAATATGACGCCAGGCTCGTTTTCTGTAACGATGGGATTATGAATCCCGGATTGGCCGGGGCATTTGGTGCGTATGGTACGTCTGAAATGAAATTATATATTGACGGAGACGGAAAGGTCCAGCTGGCGCAGGCCAGAGATGAGTGGAAAAACTACATTTCCTGGCTGCATAAGCTCAATCAGGAAGGACTCATTGACCCGGATATCGTAACAATTGATGGTGCCGGCCTGAAAACCAAGGTAACAAATGATAAGTGCGGAATCACCCTTTATATGATGAGTACCATGGATACCTTCATCCAGGATGCCAAAGCTAACGGAAGCCCTGCAAAGTGGGTTGGCTGCCCCTACCCTGTTATGAATAAAGGCGATAAGCCCTCCGCCATTTTTTATGAAGATCCGGTAGTCAATACGGTAGCCGGTATCTCAACAAACTGCCCGGAAGAAAAAGTGGAGCTGGCCTTAAGATGGCTGGATTATCCCTTCAGTGAAGAAGGCTTTTATTACTGGAATTTCGGAACCGAGGGCGATACCTATACTATGGAGAATGGCGAAGCTGTCTTCACAGATAAAATTACTAAAAACGAATTAGGCACAGGGGAAGCAATTAAGCTTTATACCGGAACCTATGGATGGGGACTGGGTGTCCAGGCTTTAGGCATGGTCCGTCAGAAACTGAATCCTGAGGTTGTAAAGGCCGGTGACACCTGGTACGAAGGAAACGGCGATACCTGCAACTGGGTATATCCGAATTCCGTCACAATGACTCCCGATGAAATTACGGAAAGCAGCACTATTTACAACGCTATGAGTACTTATGTAAAAGAAATGGCCATCAAGTTCATTACCGGAGAAGAATCCCTTGATAACTGGGATAATTATATCAATACGCTTAACGATATGGGCATGGAAAAAATGCTTGAAATCCGCCAGGCTGCATACGATCGCTATCTGGCAAGATAATTAACTGCTGATTAATCCAAAGGAAGAAGCCGGGGTTATTGCATAATAACCCCGGTATCTCTTCCAGGAAATAGTAGGAGGATTAAGTGAATACAAAAACAGGTATTTTGAGAAAAGATTTAAGAAAAAACAAATGGAAATATATAATGATACTTCCCGTTATTATTTATATTGCTGTTTTCTGTTATAAACCTATGTACGGAGTTATCATTGCCTTTAAAAATTTCCGGCCTGCAGTGGGAATTATGGACAGTCCCTGGGTTGGTCTTAAGCATTTTATTACTTTTTTTAATGATTATAATTTCTGGCGGATTTTAAAAAATACATTTTCAATCAGCGCATTAAGCATTTTATTCGGCTTTCCGGCTCCAATCCTGCTGGCTCTCCTTATTAACGAAATCAGGAACACCAAATTCAAACGGGCAGTACAGACGATTTCCTACATGCCTTATTTTATATCCATGGTTATTATCTGTGGGCTGATAAAAACCTTTTGTCAGTCAGACGGCATTATTACGGATTTGGTTGTCGCCCTGGGCGGGGAGCGGGTTAATCTGCTTGCCAGTAAAAACTGGTTCTATCCCATCTACATAATATCCAACATCTGGCAGAACATTGGCTGGGACTCCATCATTTATCTGGCGGCGCTGGCCGGTATTGATCAGGAACAGTACGAAGCTGCCCGAGTGGACGGCGCAGGACGCATACGTCAGATTATCAGCGTGACTCTGCCCGGTCTCATGCCGACTATTACTATCTTATTCATACTGAAAATGGGAAATATACTGAATGTGGGATTTGAAAAAATTCTGCTGCTGTACAGTCCGACCACATATGAGGTTGCAGACGTAATTTCCACCTATGTCTACCGTATCGGTATCCTCGATGCTAATTTCAGCTACAGCACGGCCATAGGCCTGTTTAATTCCGTCGTTAACATTATTTTCCTTCTTCTGACAAATGCACTCAGTAAGAAAATGAATAATTCAGGGTTATTTTAGCAGGAGGCTAACATGAGAACGAATCAAAGAATTTTATCTTTACGGAAAAAACGCTCGGCAGCAGACCTCACTTTTGATATAATTAATACGGCAGTCATGCTTGGCCTGATTGTGGTAACCTTTTACCCTATCTGGTACGTGGCATGCGCTTCCTTAAGCTCATCTGCAGCTGTAACACAAAATCCCGGAAGACTGCTTTGGCCTGAGGGCTTTACCATAGGCGCCTACATTAAAGCCTTTCAGCATCCTTTAATCCTGAGCGGATTCAGGAATATTCTTTTTATACTGCTGTGCTCTCTTCCTTTGAATCTGGTTATGACACTTCTGTGCGGTTATTTTATGGCTGCAAAGGATGTATTATTAAAAAAATATGTGGTGGCTTTTTTGGTTTTCACCATGTTTTTCAGCGGAGGGCTGATACCTGCTTATTTAAATCAAAAATCATTAGGGCTTTACAACAATCTGTGGGCGCTGATCATTCCGGGCGCATTGAGCATATACAATGCTATTATCTGTCGGACAGCGGTGGAATCCGTACCTGACAGCCTGATTGAGTCCGCTTATATAGACGGCGCCAATGATTATACCGTACTTTTTAAAATCATAACGCCGCTGATTAAGCCTACTCTGGCCGTCTTGGCCCTTTATTACGGTGTGGGCCACTGGAACAGCTGGTTTAACGCCTCTTTATACATCACAGATAATGAGCTTCTTCCCATTCAGAATATTTTACGTGCCATCCTGATTGCAAATAATGATATGCTCAATCAGGGGGCTGCAAGCATGGACAGCATCGATACCTATGCAGAAACAATCAAATATGCCGTCATTGTAATAGCAACGCTTCCTATCCTTTGCGTATACCCTTTTCTCCAGAAATATTTCGTAAAAGGGGTTATGATAGGCGCCGTAAAAGGCTAGCGCGCAGATGACGGGAATGATTTTTCTGGTATATCCTATCACAATTTTGTTACAAGGGAGGTAACGAATGGATAAAATAAATCTTCACGGCAGCTGGGAGCTTCTTTTGGATGAAGAACAACAGGGGATAAAGGAACACTTTTATAAAAGTGAAACGCCTTTCCTAAAGCAAATACAGCTTCCCACCACAATTTCAGAAGCAAAATTAACCCCTCGCCGCGATTTGGCATCCACAGACCATCTGACGGATCCTTATGCCTTTGAAGGATTTGCCTGGTACAGAAAAACGGTGTTCTTACCGGACAACTGCAAAGATTATGACTGGGAACTGTATTTGGAACGAACCAGGATGACACAGCTTTATATCAATGGGGTGGAGGCAGGCAGCTTTGACAGCCTATGCACACCCCATTGCTATCCTGTCACTCCCTGGATCAAATCCGGAGAAAACCAGATTGTCATTCTCGTCAAAAATACCGGTTACCCTACAAACGGCGGCCATATGACTTCCCCTGATACCCAGACGAACTGGAACGGGCTTTTGGGGGCTCTGGAGCTGCGTCCCCTTCCCCGGGAACGCATTCTTTCCCTGCGCCTGTATCCTTCCTTTTCCGGACAAAGCTTAACTGTCCGGGGCCGGATCACTCCTTGCGCCGGAAAACTGGAGCTGCTGATCCAGGATGCCGGGGAAAATATAATAATACGCACATTTCACCAGACAGAGAACAGTGATTTCGAATGCCGTATCCCGCTGGAAAATAAACTGCTTCCCTGGAGCGAATACAATCCTGTCCTGTATCAGCTGAAAGCGGTTCTGTATACCGGCGGTACGGCAGCGGATGAATGCTCCCAATCCTTTGGCATCCGTGATTTCGAGGCGGGGAAGCATCATTTCCTGGTAAACGGCGATCCTGTTTTTCTGCGCGGCAAGCATGACGGCATGATTTTTCCGCTCACAGGCTACGCCCCGATGAATACCGAAGAATGGCTGAAGGTTATGGGGACGGCAAAAGATTACGGAATCAACCACTACCGCTTCCACACCTGCTGCCCTCCCGAGGCAGCCTTCCAGGCTGCGGATCAGCTGGGTATCTACCTGGAACCCGAGCTGCCCTTCTGGGGAACCGTTACCTCACCTTCACAGGAAGGGCATAACGAAGAGCTTCAGCAATATTTAATCACCGAAGGCTTCCGCATCCTGGATACCTTTGGAAACCATCCTTCCTTTGTCATGTTTTCTCTGGGAAATGAGCTGTGGGGAAGCAAAGAGGTGCTGAATGATATTTTAAAGGCCTATAAAGCCCATGATAAAAGACACCTTTATGTACAGGGCAGCAATAATTTTCAGTTTACGCCCTGCATCCTGCCGGAGGATGATTTTTTCTCCGGCGTACGGTTCGGCAGAGACCGGCTCATACGAGGCTCGTACGCCATGTGCGATGCGCCATTAGGGCACATCCAGACCCAAAGGCCTTCCACTGCCGGCTCCTATGATCCGGTTATCTGCCCGGAATGTGCTTCCGCACAGACAACGCCCTCGGAAAATGCCACCCGTCAGATACAATACGGAACAGGCGTCAAAGAGGTCCGTCTGGACGAAACCGAAGAACTAATTCCTGATATCCCGGTCATTTCCCATGAAATAGGCCAATATGAAACCTTTCCTGATTTTTCGGAAATAGATCGGTATACCGGCGTATTACAGCCGGAAAATCTGCGTATATTCAGGAAGCGCCTTGAGGCTGCGGGGCTTGCGGACTTTGCCGCCGATTATTTTTACTCCTCCGGCCGGCTGGCCGCCGCATGCTATAAAGAAGAACTGGAATGCGCCCTCAGGAGCAGGCTCCTTGCCGGTTACCAGCTTCTGGATCTGCAGGATTTTTCCGGGCAGGGCACTGCGCTGGTGGGTATCTTAAATGCATTTATGGAAAATAAGGGAATTATCCGCCGGGAATGCTGGAACCAGTTTTGCGCTCCCACAGTCATACTGGCATCCTTCCAGGATTACACGGTACAAAGTAAAAGCCTGGTTCCCTGCAAATTCCTGGTTTCCAATTATGGCCCGGCCCCGCTTGAGCAGGCGGAACTGACCTTTTCTCTTTCGTCCAAAAGCGATGGTTCCTCTTGCGGAGACGGAATATTTTACAAAGAAACCGTTCCGGCAGCTGAAATCCCCCGGGGGCTTTCCACACTGGCGGAAGCGATTCTTCCTGTGCCCGAAACCAAAGCGCCCTGCCGTGTAGCGCTGAAGCTTCAGCTGGAGTACACAGGCACCGATACGCCTTCTTTGAATATATCCAATGAATATACTTTTTGGGTCTATCCTGCCGAGGTGCCTGCCATTCCCGAAGATATCCACATCATACGGGATAAGGCTGCCCTGAAAAAAATACTTCAGCAGACGGAGGAAAACGCAGCTTCCATAAAGAAAGTCCTGTTTCTTCCATCCTTTCAGGCAAATGCACATTCCATAGAAGGGACATACTGCACCGATTTCTGGTGCTATCCCATGTTCCGCAAAATATCGGAAAGCATGGGCAAACCCGTTCCTGTGGGGACCCTGGGACTTTTCATACGGGAAGACCATCCCGCTTTGGCAGATTTCCCATGTACCCGTTATTCCACGCCCCAATGGTGGGATATTGTAATGAATTCACGCTCAACCATCCTTGACCGGACAGATATTGTTCCCATTGTGCAGACCATTGATAATTTCGAACGCAATCACCGTCTCGGACTGGTTTATGAGGTTTACTGCAACAACTGCCACATAATCACGTGTACAGCCGATTTGACGGCTCTTGCGGATTCGCTCCCCGCCCAATGGCTTCTGGAAAGCCTGACGGCCCGGCTTGAGAAAAGCGGCATGAAATCCGTTCAGGACGTACATTCCTCTCCCCTGGAAATCCCCACTGTTTCAGAGGAAACCTTCCTTTCCTTATTCACGGAATAGGCGGACAGGCCGATGAATTTAAATTCATCGGCCTGTCACATATCCGCTTATTTGTCATATTTCAAAGCCTTATAAAGCGTAGTGCCAAAATCCAGCAGCAAAATAACGATCATCACCCAGATGAATACATCAGGGAACCCGGAAATGAATTCGCCAATCCATCTCTCATCCGCTTTAAAAACACTGTTAACAGCCGGCAGCACCTGAGGATTTACAAGCCCCGGCGTCTTCAGGAACAGGAACAGGCAGAGAAAGCTCAGAAGATCCGCAGCTCCCGTAACCACTGCCAGCCGTTTGGTGTATCTGCCTTCAAAATACCCGTAAAGATCCCTGCCCACGCCGAAGATAACCATACCGACCAGCAGGAACCATTTGCTCCTCACCGCCTGCGTATTCAGAATCGGTACGTATATGTGCTGACCTCCGTCCTTATAAATCACACAGATGATCTGCGGCACTACCAGAAAAATAATCAGGAACGCCACGGACAGGCAGATACCGGCAATGGCTTCTCCCTTGCTGATGCGCTCCTGCTTTACCGGTACGGGCGGCAGCGCATCCCAGTTCCCGCTGATATCCTCCATACTGATCCCCTTCCTCTGGAAAAAGGCAAACAGCAGCGTGACAAAGGCAAATGCCAGCATCAGCCCCATAAAAGTGCTGCCCAGCCATCCCGCTATATCCAGGAAATATTCATACCCTGCCTTCGTTACCTGCCAGTTATCCATCACCATGGTGATTCCCCCGGCAATCAGCATACCGCCGGCCACTGCCCAGAACACGATCCGCATCATTGCTTTATAAGCGCCGAAGTAAGGCGGGCCGATCAGGCACTTATCCTTATCGGGGCTGTAATGGTTCGCCATTTCGGACGGGCTTCCCAGCTCTGCCAGAATAATGCGAAGATCCTTTTCCTCCGCAGGACGGTCCTGGCACCGCTCTTCCAGCATATCTTCAATTAACGTATCCAGTTCTCTGCTGATATCTCCCCGCATTTTATGAGGAAGCAGTCTGGAAACCGCATATACATAACGTTCCTTTAATTCCTGTACACTCATCTTGCCTCTCCTTTTCTTATTATAACTGTTCCGTCATTCCATCTCCCTTCCCCGGAAGCGCTTTGCCATCCGCGGAAAGAATCCGTTCCATGCTGGCCGCCGTCTGCTGCCACTGCTTTTTCAGCTTCTCATAGATTTCCTTACCCTCCGGGGTAATACAGTAGTATTTCCTGGGCTTGCTCTCTTCTGTATTCCATTCACTGGTCAAAAGTCCCTGTCCCTCCAGACGGCGGAGTAAGGGATAGAGCGTATTCGTCTCCACCGGCAGGCCATATTCCGTCAGCTGGGTCACCAGGCTGTAACCATATTTCGGTTCCGTCAGCTGGCTGAGCACGCTCAGTACAATCGTTCCCCGGCGCAGCTCCATCAGCAGGCCGGACAGTACCTCTTCTTTTCCCATGGCTCCTCCTTATCATTTTCCTGTCACCGTTTATTATTATCGCGGTTATATTCAGTACTATATCGTTTTATACATTATACTGTGTGTCACACACTATGTCAACACAATAAAATAAATATAAAAAAAATACACATAATAAAAATGCCGCAGTTTTTTAACTGCGGCATACTGAGTCAAATATGTTTCAATCAAAGCCCCGCGGGAATAAAGCTTTATTCTGCGGACATCCCCGTATTGGGATTAAGCCGGATGCGTATAAGCTGTCCATCCAGCACATAATGGGAAAAATTTGTTTCATCGCCGTTCCTTACCAGCTCCGTCACCCATTCCCCGTTTTCAAAATGCCCTTCCTCAACAGACAGGAAATTCAGCTGCCCCGACTGCCTGGAATGCAGGTGGCTGTAACAGCTCTCATCCGCCGGATCAGGCCTTCTGTAAAAGTCCAGCCCCACGCCGGCGCCGCACAGATAAAATTCATTCGGCCCGGTCTGCACCAGAAGCGCCCTTCCTCTCACCTGAAGCTTCTTCTTTCCCGCCTCCGAATGAGTGTCCGTGGTATATCCCGTATACATGGCGGCGTTGCGCAGGTATTTTGCCGTCACATGATATTCCGGCAGCTTCAGGTAATGGCTGGTTTCAAACTCATCCTCCGCAAAGGCATGGACACAGCCGGTATTCCTGTAACGGATCAGGAGCGGCGACATGGCTGACAGGATCCGCATGGTCAGAGCCATATCCCGGCATTCCTCCAGCAAATTGCCCTCTTCATCCAAAGCGCTTTCCGCCCCGAAGCAGCAAATCCCCGTGGCGCCGTAATCCGCCGCCGCAAGCAGGGCATTCATGGCATTTGCCGCCCCGCGGATAGGGGACTCCGGTATAAACAGCGGATTGTCCTCTCTGGCATAGGCCCTGCAGATCCTGGTGTATTCCCTCCGGTTCTGGTTATAAATATCCGGACCGATGAAATCCAGATGCGGCGCGCCAGCCTTCCAGATATCCAGCACTCTTCCCACAGCGGCTCCGGCGTTATAGCACAATCCCGGCTCCTCATAGCCCTGCTCTCCCACCATAACATTCGTAAAACAGGGAAGCGTATACGCCGCCTTTCCCGCTGACGCCACTTCATCAATGTACCGGGCATGATACCATGCGCTGAAGGCCTCGTGCGCATGCCTGCCGAACTGTCTTTTCCAGGCGGAAGTTTCTTTTCCCTCTCCAATCAGTTCCCTTCCGCTGTCAGGAAGCTCCACACCGGCAAGCGCCCCAGGCACAGGCTTCTCATAGTCCCTGCGCGCCTCCGCGGAATAGTCCATATCCGTATTCGCATAGCCCATTTCATTTTCAATCTGGACGGCAAGCACGGTTCTGCTTTCCCCGTCCGCTTCCTTCAGAAATTCCATGAACCTTCCAAAGGCTTTTTTATCCCGTTCCAGCGTTTCCCGGCAGTGTACGGACAGCGAAGGCACCGGCGCCCCGTCGGGCCCCTGGGCCAGCCGGTAAATATCCGGCTGCAGCTTTATGTATTCCGGCACGTAATTGGGATGCCCGTTTTTGCTCGTTCCGAACCAGAGCAAAATCAAATGCAGTCCCGCTTCCCTTGCTTCCTCTATCACGTCCTTCACCATACTGAAATCGTAGCAATCCATTTCCGGCTCAATCCGGTACCAGTAAACCGGCGTTTCCAGACAGTTTCCTCCGTACAGCTTCACCGCGCGTACCGCCTTTTTAATCAAGGCTGTCCCTGTGGACGAATTGTGCGCCTGAAGGCCAATTGGCATAAATGGCTTTCCCTGGGCATCCCTTAAAAAAGTATTTTCCATTTTCCTCCCATACCTTTCCTTCCGGCCGGATATCCGGCCGCTTTTATTATAAATGAATCAGGATGCCTTTATTATAGATTTCCGTTTTCTTTCTGTACAGGTGTAAAAAAAATCATCCTTCCCCGCTGTTTTTAAGAATATAGTACTCACTGAACCTGCCGTCCCTGTCCGCACGCTCCATCAGTCCGGCTCTCTGCGCCTCCGTCAGATCCTCCGACAATATGGAAAACATACCTATCCGGTCATCTTCATAGGCTCTTTCAGCCAGCCTTCCTCTGCTTTCCTCGGATATGTATTCGGATGTAATGGAAAATCTCGCCGTATCCGCCTCTTCATATGCCCTTTCCGCCAGTTCATCCGTTATTTCCGGCGATACCTTGGACAGGACCGTGGCATACAACCCCAGATCGTCTTTTCCGGAATAGGCTTTTACCGCCAGTTCATCCGGTGTCTGTGTATAAGGGCCTTCCATATAATAAACCAATGGCCTTTCCATCCGATTATTCTCTTTCCAGAATCCAGTTCCTCCTGTATCAACCTCCCGCTGCTTCTGATCCTGCAGACAAAGCCGCAGCGCTTCCATAAAAGCCGTATCCCCAGAAAGCGGTTCCGTCAGTTCTGAAAAGGCGACCGGAAAAACCGTATCTCCCGCAGTTACTTCTTTTATCCTATAGTCACTCCCGGAGGGATAATTCCATATCAGCTGAATATAATATCCGTTATTGAAATAACTGGAGGAGGTTAAACCTCCCTTCCAGGGAGAGCCCGATATTGTTCCCTCTCCTACAAAGGGAACCGTCTCCCCGGCACGTGTAACGCCCCCCGCCGCCGCGGCAGAGGTAAAACCGCCGCAGACAAAACCGGTCAGCACCAGGACAGCCGACAAAACGATTGCTGTTATTTTCCCGCCCAGGGTCTGTTTTTGATATTTCATAATAGCGTATAACCTCTCTTTCATCAATTCCGCATTTTCACACAGGCCGACGGCAGGCCCCCACTCAGGAGGCATATTCAAATCCGTCAGGGCCGCAACCAACGTATCCCCATAAGCAACGCGGCCGGAAAGCGGCAGCCTGCGGATTACCGCTTCATCACAGGATAACTCACAGTCCTCGCTTATCTTTCCTGAACATTTAAGCAGGAACGGATTAAACCAGTGCATTGCGGCCGCCGCCTGTACCAGCCATTTATAATACAGATCTCCCCTTTTCAGATGGACCAGCTCATGGCGCAGTACATATTCCGCCCGAAGGGACGCCTGCTGCGTTCCCGCTTCCCGCCATTTGCCGGGCAGGCTCTCCGGCAGAACAAGAAACGGCCGGAAAAACCCGGTCAGCATAGGGGAATAAAGCCTGTCCCCGGAAGAAGAAATGCTTCCGCAGATAAATACAGGCGCCGCTTTGCGGATCCCCAGTTCTTCACACAATTTTCCGTAAATTCCCAGAATATCAGGATCTTCCAGCACGCGCCGGCTCGTTTTTATCCCATTCAGGAACCGGTTGAAATGGAATATGCGGTACAGCAGCAGGCATATCGCAGGCACAAGCCAAACCATAAAAAGAAATAGCGGGATATATGCCCTTATCCCCTGGCCCATTCCTCCCGCGTTGCCGGATGATCCGACAGCCGCCGTATCAGAAAGGCCTTCTGCTTCTGATGCCGCCGCAGCAGTATCCGTTCCTTTAACATCCGTTCCTTTAACATCCATTGCTTCCGTATTGTCTCCAGAATACGCCTGCCCTGTATCCGCCGCAGCAGTCCCCTGCACACGCGCTTCGTACCACACGGATACGCCCTGTTTTACGGAAGCTGCCAGCTGCCCCGTCAGCCCCGGTATGGGTGAATAGGGAATCAGCAGCCGTATAAGCACAATAAGCCAGATATAATAGCACCATGTCCTGCTGATGTTTTTGCGGAAAATCCGGCGTATCCCAAGAAGAACCAGCGCCATCACGGAACCGGATATGGACGCCGCCAGTATTTCCGGCAGAAATGTTCTCATTTCATATCCTCCCTGCATTTTTCCCAGAACGCCTGCAGCTCTTTCACGTCATCCGCTCCCATTTTTTCCTGTCCCAGGAGCGAGGCCAGCAGATTTTTCACGTTTCCGCCGAATACTTCATCCACAAAATTCCTTGCCTGCCCGGACAGATATTCCTCCTCCGTCACCGCGGCACGGTATTCGCAGTTCTTTCCCCGGCGCACTGCCGTAAGCAGCCCCTTTTCCATCAGACGGGTAAGAAATGTCCTGACCGTTGTCCGTTTCCATCCTCGTCCGCTTTCTTCCACCTTCTCAAGCAGCTCCGAAATAAAAATACTCCCGCCGTTATCCCATATCAGCTTCATAATTTCTTTTTCTGCGTCCGACATTAACTGAATGCTTCCCAAAATATTTCTCCTTCTTCTTTCCTTAAGAGGTAAATCAGACAGACATCCCTGTCAGCTGTTTAACTATGTCTTGTAGTTAATTATATTATTACATTCTGTAGTCATTTTGTCAATGCCCTGTTTCCCTGTTTTTTCCTCCATTTTTTCTTCTCCCATATGCCATTCTCAGACGCATAAAACACATAAGTCGTAAAAAGAAATATTCGTCCACGCATTGCCACTTTTTTTACTGAAAATTTCAAAAAACCTCTTGACAGTTTTGCAAAAGAAGGGTACTATGATGCTGTATTCCAAACGATTCAATGATTTCACATATTTTTGTAAATCTTTGGCACGTTCGATGATTTACAAAAATATGTGATTTTTTTGTATTTCGCCCCGAATATGTAAAATTTTTTTAAGAGGAGGTACCACTAATGAGCAACGGTACAGTTAAATGGTTTAACGCAGAAAAAGGCTATGGTTTCATCACCAACGCAGACAACGGAGAAGATGTATTCGTACATTACTCTTCTATTCAGACTGATGGATTCAAGACATTACAGGAAGGCCAGTCCGTAACTTTTGATACGGAAGCTGATCCCAGAGACAGCAAGAAGGTTCGCGCTGTCAATGTTATTCCCCAGTAATCTGAGATAACGTTAAATCAAGAGGCATCTGCAACGTAAGCAGATGCCTCTTTTTTTGCTTCCGCAGCCAAAAAGGGACAGCCGCCGGCTGTCCCTGTTACGCTTGTTTATTCCCGCGGGCAACGGGCCAGGCAGCCATGCTTGCATGGCTATTTGGCGACTGCCGCAAGGGGTGCTATATGCCAGTGGCACATGTTTTGCACCAGCCGAAGCGGAGCGTAGACCAAATCCCCCGTTGCTTACAGCGGGGTATTTGATCTGCCGTCCTTCTTTTCCAGGCCGGCCGTAAAAATCCCACACCCTCTGACAGAAAGCTTTCCCGGCTCCAGATATTCCTTCTTTTCCCCCAGCACATTGGAGCGGTAAATCCGCCGGTCCGTCTCCAAAGCCAGTTCTCCTTCCGTTTCCGAAGCGTTGAACCCACGGAAGATAACGTCACCCGTCTCCTCCTGCACCTTCAGCGCCGTCCACAGCAGCGTATCCGTGCTGTATTTAAGGAAGGTAAAGCCGTCCGGTATATTTCCATCCTGCATTTCCGATTTCACACCCCACAGCGATGAGGAATAGGCATAAGCCTCTTCATAGGAACGCATAAGATCCTCTCCTGCCCCATGAGGGTACAGTGCGAATTCCTTGTGCTGTTTCCCCAGGCACTGCGCCTGCGGCGTAAGGAATTCTCCCCAGTCCCCCATCTCACGCACGCCTCTGTGCAGCGTAAGCGCTATGGTATTATCCTCTGGCAGGATTTCATATTCATTCAGCCCATGATTGGCAACCGTCATGCCGGCCTGATCCTCATGGACATTGACAAACAGCTGCTGATGCTGGGCGTTACAGGGATTTTCCCAGTTCCCGGACACGCTGTTGCTCCGTTTTGCCACCTCAAAGATGGAATCCGCGTAGTGCCAGGGCGTATCCAGTCCCGTCCCGACAAGTACGCGCAGCCTGTGATCCAGCGCCTGATTGTCGAAATCCACTTCCACCTTCAGTCCCTTCCCGGCCCTTTCCAGAATATAGGTAACCGTGATGGTCATAGGAAGCGTCTGTGTGCTGCTTCCGGCCTTCCTGTGCCTGAATTCCATCAGGTCGTGGATTTCCTGCTGCAGCCGGTCATCGGCGGAAACGGGGATTTCCATGGTCACCCGGGCCTGTACTGCGGCACGGTAGGGCTTATCCTCCGTCCGGGCAAGCGCCGCTCTGGCATCTCTGCTGAGAATCGGCGCTTCTCCCACAGGCTTAAAATAAATATATTCGTTTCCGATATCCCTGGTATCCTCCAGCATTACCGCTTCCCGGTAAATCCGGCCGCTGGGCTTATGGGTGATATCCACCGTCCCGTTTTCATTGATCCGGCAGGAAAGCCACTCATTTTCCATCACATATTCCGAGGTAAACAATGATTCTGTCTTTACTGTCTTCTTCTCCGCCGCCTTTTCCGTTACCGGAACAAGGCAGTAGCTTTTTACGGAAAACGGTTCCTGCCGTTCCGTCTCCAGGGTCACCTTTACACTGCGGCCGAAATAAGCATTCCTGAACCGGTCCTTGGGCAAATCATAGCCGAAGGCATAAGGCAGAATCTCTACGCTTCCCATGACCTCATTGCCATCACTGTCCACAATGCGATATTCAGGCAGCTGTTCCTGACGGGCCTGTTCCAGGCAGGCCGCCACTGAGCTTCCCTGGAAAGGATATTTTTTCACAATCAGCTTCAGCTGTGTCACTTCGCTTTTGTAAAAGCCGGTGGGATTGATTACGAGAAAAGGCACGGCTCCTTCCCCGGCAGCATATTTCCCGGTATCCACATGGGCGGAAAAATAGGCCAGGCATTCTTCAATAATATGCAGCGCCACCTGCTCCGCTTTTTCAAACCGCGCCGTCATTTCCCGGTGCACCTCATCCACGCTGCAGCCGCAGATACTGTCATGGGGATGGTTCTGCATCAGGGTTTTCCAGCCATAGTCAAACAGATGATGGGGATATTCCATCCCCCTGTCGTGGGCCATGGCTGCCAGCGGCTCCGCCGCCCTGGTAAACAGGGCCTCGCACCGGGCGTTCATCTGTTTCAGATAGATCCGGGACGATGCCGTATTGGCCAGTGTGTACCACCCGTCGGTTTCCTGGCTGCGCAGCTCTCCCCTGATGACGGCCAGATCTTCCTTCAGTTCCTGCTTCAGGCATTCCATATATCCGGTAAAATCGGAATGCACGAAATCTATATCGGGATACAGCTTTGCCGCCGTTTTCAGCGCGTCGGTCAGATCTGTCTGCACCGGCTGATGGTCGCAGCCGTTCATGAAAAGAAGATGATCCGTGGAAGCGAATTTCATGACATCGGCCAGCTTCTTCTCCCAGTATTTTGCCGCCTCCCCAGGGTCTGTGGGAATCTCTATGCCATTACTGTACCAGTTGGCAAACAGCACGCCCAGAATGCGGGAGCCGTCCGGGGATTCCCAGAACATTTCCGAATACCGGGAAGCAAAATCAGCCCCATCTGATACCTCGTTATTGAATCCGGTGGGCTTTACGCCCCTGCCGAAGGCTGCGCAGTCGATCCCTGCATCCAGCAGGATCTGCGGCGCCTGTCCCATATTTCCGAAAGAATCGGGAAAATATCCGACCCTGCTCACATTTCCGTAGCCTTTGGCCTCCCGCATCCCCGTCTCCAGGTTGCGGAGGTTGGATTCACTGCCGGTCAGCCATTCGTCCTGCAGAATATACCAGGGGCCTATGTACAGCCGCTTTTCCTTTACCAGCCTTTCCACCAGCTCCCTCCGCTCCGGCCTTACCTGGAGATAGTCATCCAGCATAATCGTCTGTCCGTCCAGATGGAAGCTTTTGAATTCCGGATCACGCTCCAGCGTATCCAGCAGCTTATCCATAAATTCAACTTCCAGCATATGATGCTTTTCATAGGGCAGATACCATTCACGGTCCCAATGGGAATGAGAGATTACATGCGCTTGTTTTTTCATTTACCTTCTCCTTTTTACGCTTCCCGACATGCCGCCTGCGACAGCATAACCAATACTTTTGGTGAGAAGGACAAAAAAGCTCCTCCCTCACACCTCCTGTCCGCCCCATTATAACGGATTTGCGAAAAAAGATCTTCCATGAAAGCTTAGTTTTTTTCTAACGTTTTTATCCTGTTTTCCCCATACCAGAGAATCTCCCACCACTTTTTCTTCTCCTTCTTTTTTTCCGTATCCAAAGTCCCTGTCACCGGAAGCAGCAGTATGACCTCCCTGCCGTCCCCTGAAAATTCCATGCGGCCTCCGTGGGCATTTATAATCTGCTTTACAATACGCAGTCCCATAATATGGGGCTGTCCTGACGGATTTCCGGACTGCCCCTTCGGATTTCCGGGCTGTCCTGCCAGGCTTTTGCCCCCTTCCGCGGCGCCCGGCCCTCCCATCGCAGGCTTTTCCTCCAATATATCCCGGATTTCCTGGGGAATCCCGTTTCCGTCATCCTTCACCCCGATCCGGCACAGAGGAACCGGCCCCTGCTGCACAAGTCTCCCGCTCAGCAGGATCCGGCAGCCGGTATTGTGGCGTATGCTGTTGCCAATCAGATTATGCAGCGCGCGGGTCATAAGACGTACATCCCCCGCCAGTACAAGCCCTTCCAGCTCCTCTCCGATGTCCGCCTCCAGTTCATAGCCCTCCTCAAGCCCCCCGTTCAGACAGGAAACGGCAACGGAGCGCAGCAGGGCGGCGGGTACATATTTTTCCATGCGCAGCGGCTGCATCTGGTACTCCAGCTTGGAGGTCAGGTTCAGATCCTCTATCAGGGTTTTGATTTTCAGGCTCTGTTCCTTTATGATCCCCGCCTGCTTCCTGGCTTCCTCCGGCAGCGCGGCATCATTTTCCAGATTGTCCGCATAGCCCATCACCATGGACAGCGGCGTGCGGATATCATGGGAGACACCGGAAATCCATTCCGTACGCGCCGTATCCCTTTTTTCCAGATTCCAGCGCTGCTGCTCCAGCATCCGCGCGGCCTGGTTGAGCTTTCTTCCCAGATCACCCACCAGGCCATGCTCCGGCACCAGAACCTTGCGCCCGGAGGAAAGACCGTCAATTCCCGACGCCACCGGCCGCAGGGATGCATACAGCCGGTATCCCGACAGCACGGCCAGGATAAGGACAAGCAGGATATTGGCCCCCACCAGCGCCAGCAGGAAATACGGTACATTCCTTATGGAATCCCGTGAAAATTCCACAGAATATTTGGCTGCGGTAAACTTTGGCTCTCCGATGACAAGCAGGCCCGCGTCACAGTTCCACACCCTCACCGGGTAATCCTTCAAATACCACCGGCTGAAGGAGGCCACCTCTCCCAGTCTGAAATGTGTGGGAATTTCATCAGGCAGCCGCCAGTCCCAGATCACGTCTCCGGCATCATTCAGCAAAAAGGCAAATTCTGCGCCGGAGGAATCCAGACAGGCGGTTCCTTCCTCCGACATCCGCACCGTCCCTTCCGGATTTTGCTCCAGCATCTGCGCCGCCTGCGTCACCCGCAATCGTGTTCCCCTGGCCGGGCTGTTTCGGCTCTGGGAATGAAAATAGGCGCTTACCCCGAAAAGAGCCAGCAGATTCACCAGAATCACCGTTCCGGCTATCCATGCGGCGGAAAAAATATACCGCCTGTATATTTTAAACAAGCTTTTCATTCCCGTTCTCCTTTGCCAGCTTATAGCCCAGTCCGCGCACCGTGAGAAGCCACTGCGGGGAGGAAGGGTTTTCCTCAATTTTTTCCCGCAGCCTACGGATATGGACCATCAGCGTATTTTCATAGCCAAAATACTCATCTCCCCACACCGTATTGCACAGGATGTCAAAGGTTACGATATTCCCCCGGTTTTCCCAGAGCTTTTTTAAAATAGCAAGCTCCTTGGCGGTCAGCGCCGTGCTTTCCTGCCTGTCTGAAACAGTCCCCGCATTGAAATCCACCGTTTTCCTGCCCAGCCTGAGCATCCCCTCCTCCTTCTGCGTTTCCGCCCGGAAATGGGGAAAATAGGTCCTTTTCAAAATTGCCGTAATCCGCAACAGCAGTTCCCGGGGAAGAAAGGGCTTCGTTATATAATCATCCGCGCCCAGACCCAGACCCATCAGCCTGTCGTTATCCTCATCCCTCGCCGACAGGAACAGTACCGGCACCTGGGACAGCAGCCGGATCTCCTGCATCAGGGAAAAACCGTCTCCGTCCGGCAGATTAATATCCAATATCACCAGATCCGGAACCAGATAATCCCCGCTTCCCGCAGCCAGACGCCCATCCGCCGTAAAATGCCGCATCGCCTCCCGGCAGCTGTTTGCCGCCGCCGCATTGGAAAAACCCTCCCGCCGCAGCATGTCCGTCAGCATCCTGCATAATTCCACATTGTCATCCACCAGCAGCAGCCTGCTGTCATATATCGTTCTCATACGGTTAACCTGCCTTCTTATCACATATTTCTGCACCTGCCCGGCAACCCGGACAGCTTACGTCTTCCCCTGTCACAGGCCTTTTTTCATCCCTGCAATGGCCGCAGCCCGGCCTGGGGCCATCCTGATTTACTTTTATTATAGCCGCAGGTCCACGCTTATGCCAGCCGCCGCCAAAAGATTTAAGGTAAAAGTAAGGTAAGCTTCATGAACGGTTAAGGCAAACCCCTTATCCTGAAAAAGAAGTAAGAAAGCCGCCGGACGGACAGACCTGGCGGCAGCATAAAACAGCCCGGAAAAAGGAGGAAATTATGAAACTCGCAGTAAAAACAAACAATCTGAGCAAACGCTATAACGGCAATGACTGCGTCAGCAATGTGGATTTGAAAATCCCGGAGGGAAGCATCTATGGCTTCCTCGGCCCCAACGGCGCTGGCAAAAGCACTACAATGAAAATGCTTCTGGGACTGGTAAAGCCCAGCGGCGGCTCGGTAGAGGTCCTTGGCCATACCATGAACGATAAGAACAGGCTGGCAATCCTTCAGGAAACCGGCTCACTCATCGAATCGCCCTCCTATTACTCCCATCTGACCGGACGGGAAAATCTGGAGATCGTATGCCTGTTAAAAGGCGTCCCGGAAAAAGAAATTGATAATGTCCTGCATATTGTCCGCATGGAAAAGCAGCAGAATAAAAAAGCCGGCCACTATTCCCTTGGCATGAAGCAGCGCCTGGGCCTGGCCGCAGCCCTGCTTGGCCGTCCCCGCCTGCTTCTTCTGGATGAACCGACAAACGGGCTGGATCCTGCCGGCATCCAGGAAATGCGCGAGCTGATCTGCTCCCTTCCTGAGAAATACGGCATGACCGTCATGGTTTCCAGCCATCTGCTCAGTGAAATCGACCAGATGGCCACCCATACCGGAATCATTGACCGGGGCGAACTGATTTTCCAGGACAGCCTGGCTCACCTGCACGAACACAGCAGAAAACAGATCCGTCTGCGCACCATGGATAACCAGGCCGCCTGCCGGTATCTGACAGAACAGAAAATCAGCTGCCGCCTGGAGCAGGATTCCATACTCTTCAAAGATATGCCCGACGACCGGCTCTCTACCCTGATGGCGGGTGTGGCAGCGTCAGGCGCGGGCCTTTTGCGGATTGAAGAACAACAGCAGAACCTGGAGGATATTTTCCTGGATCTGACCGGAAGGAAGGTGAGCTTATGATTACCGCTCTGCGTGCTGAATTCATGAAAACAAAAAGACGTTTTCTCTGGCTGCTTCCCTTCTGCGTAGTCTTTTTTGAATTCTTATGGACCATAACCAACAGTTACCTGCGCAAACCGGAAATTGCCGCCGAAGGCTACTATACCCTGCTGTTCCAGTTCCCGTTTATAAATACCATTTTTATGCCGCTTACCCTGGCCGCCATGGCCAGTCGGCTATGTGATGCGGAAAACAAGGGAAATACCTATAAGCTTCTGTGCACCATGCAGCAGAAAAAAATTATATTTGACGCCAAGCTTCTTATGGGTATTTTTTATGTGCTCATTTTTACTGCGCTGGAAGCCGGTGTAATACCGCTTCTGGCAAACCTGCTTCCCTTTACCCAGAAGCTGCCGGTACGCCACTATCTCGCATTCCTGGCCGTATTTTTCCTGGTCAGCCTGGTATTGTTTTTACTGCAGCAGATCCTGTCCCTGCTCATCCCCAACCAGCTGATCCCCCTGTTTATCGGACTTCTGGGCAGCCTGGTGGGAGTTTTTTCCGCCTTTTTCCCTATGGGAAGCCTTGCCGGCCTGGTGCCCTGGGGCTACTACATGGTTGGCATGACCCTGTCCTCTGTGTATGAGGAAAGCACGCGTTCCATGTTTATTGAAGAAGCGCCCTTTGCCTGGGGATGGTTTGCAGCCTTTCTGGCAGCATCCGTCCTGCTTTATCTGGCAGGGAAGCATCTTTTCTTAAAAAAGGAGGTCTGAATTATGTTGTTTGCATGTATGCGTGCCGAATTAATGAAGCTGAAACGCTCCTTTATCTGGAGTGTATTCCTTATCCTGCCCGTCATCAGTACAATCATGGGGTGCTTCAACTATATACAGAATACGGATATCGTGGGCATCAGCTGGTACAGTCTGTGGACACAGACCACCCTGTTTTATTCCAATTTTTTCTATGCGCCGCTGATTGCAGTGTACTGCGCCTACCTGTGGCGCCTGGAAAATTTCAACCGCAACCGCAATGCGCTGCTGGCCGCCCCGGTCCCCATTCCCTGTCTGTATCTGGCCCAGTTTCTCGCCATCTCCTGTGTCACCCTGCTGACACAGCTGTGGGTAGGCGTCCTGTTCCTTATCTGCGGCCTTATCACCGGGCTGCAGGGCTTTCCGCCTTTGGATACCATAATCTGGCTGCTGCGCGGCTGTGTGGGCGGGCTGGCCATTGCCGCGCTGCAGCTGTTCTTTTCCTCCTTTATCAGAAGCTTTGCCCTGCCCATTGCCATGGCGCTTCTGGGCAGCGTTGCCGGACTGCTGTTTTCCTCGGCAGGCTTCGGGCTGTTTTTCCCTTATTCCCTCATGCTTTTGGGGATGAATTCCAATAAGGAGGAGGATGTCCTGGCCGGAAGCTTTCTGCTGTTCTTCTTAAGCTGCGGGATTTTCCTGCTGATTTTCCTGTGGTGCGGGATAAGATATCTGAAAAAGACGGACGTAAAGGCATATTGACACGTTTACAGTCCGGACAGATCTATGCATTTAGCTGCACAGGGCAGATCGTATTTCAGTTTATTTTCCGGTTGTATTTACCCTTTCACAGCTGTTATAATTAAACATCGCGGCTGCCAAATCAACTGCCGCTTCAAAACAGCATGACCGAAAGGATGAATCAGATGAAAATAAAAAAACCGGCAATTATGTTAGCCTTCCTTTTTTTCAGCCAGCTTACAGCCTGTGCACAGCCGTCGTCGTTTGAAAGCATTCCCCACGAGAGCATTCCTGCCGTAACAGACACGGCCGGGGGA
>NZ_KE992685.1:0-29843 GCF_000466465.2 Clostridium sp. KLE 1755 | reverse complement strand
CCCCTGCCGTAACAGACACGGCCGGGGTAACAGCCGCATCCCTGGCGGAAGAAAGCCCTGCGGCAGAGACTCCGGCCCCGGCGGCCCCGGAGAAAGGAGCCGCTTCGGAAACAGAAGAGAAACAGACAGAACAAGCCGAAGCAACCGATATTCCGGAAGGGGACGGGCAGGAAGGCCCGGAAATGGCTGCATATGCCGCCGCCCTGGAAGAAATATATACAAACCATACCTTCCCCGACGGCAAAGACTTCGGCTTTGATGGCTTCCATGACATGTCCGAAAATAAGTTCGCAGTATATGACATCGACTCGGATGGGAAAAAAGAACTGATCGTGTTATATACCACTACTTACATGGCAGGCATGACAGGAACCGTTTACGCTTACGACAGCTCTTCGGGAACCCTCCGGGCAGAATTGCAGGAGTTTCCGTCGCTCACCTTCTATGACAATGGAGCCGTGGTGGCGGAATGGTCCCATAACCAGGGAATGGCCGGGGATTTCTGGCCCTATACGGTTTACAGCTACAATTCCGGCACGGATACCTATGAACAGACGGCTATGGTGGATGCCTGGGATAAATCTGTTGGGGAAAAAGATTACGAAGGAAACTCTTTTCCCGACGATATTGATGCCGACGGAGACGGCCTGGTATATTATATCATGCCTGGCGGAACCTATGAAAAGAATACGCCTGTGGATTTTGAGGAATATACAAAATGGCGGGAGTCCTCCATCGGCCAGGCACAGCCGCTTGAAATTCCATACCTGGAACTGACGGAGGAAAATATTCAAAAGCTGTAACAGCTCCTCCCAGCCTGCGGAAAACTAAAAGCGCATTACCCTCAGCCGCCCTCCTCCATGGCGTCTTCAGCCGACACCATACGGGAAATATGCACAAAATAGCATTTGAAATTCCCGTTTTGCTCCTTTTTCATGATTTTGCTGTCCTTAAAGGGCATACGGATCCGTTTGCCGTTTTCGCCAGGCTTGTCCACATAACACCAGATGCAGCACAGCCAGGTATCCGCCGCCAGTTTTCTGCTGTATTGCTGCAAATCCTCAATCCGGCAGCCTCTGTATTGATCGGCCAGCCTGGTAAAATACAGCTCCGCCTCCCGGCGGCCGTATACCCGCTGATGCTCCTCGTCCGTCCATATACAGGAGGCGTCCATATGCCGCAGCATTCCCTTCACATCCTGTTTTTCAAAATACAGGCGCAGCATTTCACCGGCGAGCTGCTTCACCTGCGCCTCCTCCAAAATATCCGTTACGCCGCCCGGTTCAGCCTCACCCTCAGGCTCCGTCATTTTGACGTTACGGCCTGGAATTTCCTGCTGGTGTATGGAGGTATAAAAACTTTTTTTCTCCTGATACATCAGGTTTTCGGCTTCATCCACCGCTTCCTGCAGGGTCTTTCCTTCCTCCGCCCAGCTTACGCCCATAGCGGCCAGGCTTCCCGCTTTCCGGAACTTTTCCCGGAGCAGCTCCGCTCTTTCCTGAAATTCCTGCTTTTCCATTCCCCTGCATATAATTACGAACTCGTCTCCGCCCGTCCTGTATTTATCCGCATCACTGAATATGCTTTCCATCTTTTCACAGGTCCGCATCAGCAGCTCATCTCCTGCCACATGCCCGTATTTATCATTCGTCTCCTTCAGGCCGTTTACGTCAATGAAAACGATTCCCCTTCCATATCCTTTATCCTTCAGGGGAGGTGTGATATCCCTGATAAAAGCATTTCTGTTCATGGTTCCGGTCAGCCCGTCCATAAAGCTGAGCTGGCTCAGCCGTTCCGCCATCCGCTTGCGCAGCAGAAGCGACTGGAAAAAGTAGGCCAGAATGTCCAGGACCGCCGATATATTTTCCAGATTCCCCACCGGCGGATTATCCACGCCGAAAAAGCCGATAACCGCATCATTTTCGATCAACGGCACCGTGACCAGCGTCCGGATATTCTGAGGCTTAAGCCGCCGGTATTCCAGGGGATCCGATTCCTTTAACTCCTCCAGATCCTTGATGATTATGCATTCCCCTCTTTGAAAGGATGACATCCAACGTCTGATATCAGTCACCGGAATGTCCTTCAGCCTGTTTATTTCTGCGGATATGCCGGGCGCACACCATTCATAGGTATTATCCATGAGCCTGCCGTATATCTCGAAGATATAGGTTCTTTCGCTGTGGAGGAATTCTCCCATCACCTGCAGCGTATTCTGGATGGCCACATCGCTGTCCGGGGAGGAATGCATCATTTTTATACACTCCAGAACCACCCGCTCCCTGTCCAGTGTTTCCTGCAGCCGCTTTTTCTCCCTGTCGCTTCTGGTCACATCCAGGGCTATTTCCATGCGCGAAAGACGGCCGTCCCCGTTCCAGTCAACCAGACGGTCCTTCAGCAGAAAATGCCCGTCCGCCAGCTCATTATCAATTTCCCATTCCAGATAGGTGTCCGCAGACAACAAATGATTGTTGCAGAAATCACAGGGCTCCTGCCTTCCCTGCAGCACTTCATAACATTTCCTGCCCTTAATCTGCTCCGGATCCTTAAGGCCGAACACCTGCAGACCACGGCGGTTCAGGTACAACAGCTCATAGGTTTCCGTGTCAGCAACATATATCAGCTCATTCAGTTCGTCAAACTCTCCTGCTAATTCCTTCATCCATACTCCCATCTGTGCGCCTTTGGCGGCACAAGCAATTCTTAAGCAGAATGGCCCCGCCATTCCATCCATATGAGATTCAGAATATCCCTGCCGCAAATCCTGCCGCATCTGTTACCTTAATAATAATTCTTATCTCCCGCTCTGTCCAGCGTAGAAAATTGGCAATGCCCACAGCGCCCCGGCGCCGGGGTGAAAATCATTTCCCGCAGGCCGGCCACATTTTCCGCAAACCGGCAATTTCCGCAAACCGGCAATTGCAAAAGCAGCCGGCAGCACGTATAATAAAAGCCGTGTAACTGTCGAATAAAAATAACTGCCGTAAAGCTGTCGGTTTTTCAACAGCTGCAAATCCATACAGTCCGACTGCGGAGGTAAAACTATCATGAAAAGAAAAGCGCTGAAAGCCGCCGTTCCTTATACGCTTCCGGTTATGATGGGATATATTTTCCTGGGAATGGCCTTCGGCATCCTGCTGCATAACACAAATGTCCCCGATGGCTGGGCCCTGTTTATGAGTATATTTGTATACGCCGGTTCCATGCAGTTTGTGGCAATCGAGCTGCTGACCGCCCCCTTTGCGCCGTTTTCCGCCGCGCTGGTCACGCTCATGGTGAATGCCCGCCATCTTTTCTATGGTCTTTCCATGCTGGAGCCATTTAAAATTATGGGAAAGCTGAAGCCCTACATGATTTTTTCCCTGTCTGATGAAACCTACTCCCTGGAATGCGCAGCAGAACCGCCGGAGGGTGTGGACCGGAAATATTTCCTGTTCTTCATTGCCCTGCTGGACCAGAGCTACTGGGTTGCCGGGACGCTTGCAGGCATTCTGGCGGGAAACATCATCCCCATTGACTCCACCGGCATTGATTTTGCCATGACCGCGCTCTTTCTCGTTATCTTTCTGGAGCAGTGGGAGGGAACCCGCAATCATCTCCCGGCGCTGGCCGGGCTGCTTGTTACGGCTCTTTGCCTTATCCTGACGGGAAGCGATAATTTTCTTCTGTTCTCCATGGCCGGCATCCTGCTTTTCCTCCTGCTGTTCCGCAGGCAGTGCGCCGGTAAAGGGAAGCAGCAGTAAATTATAAACTGCCGTTTTAACCGCCTTTCCAGCCGCAGGCGGCTGTCTTTCTTAAAATCACAGTTCCTGATATCACGGAGGTTCTTATGTCCAGTATTCAAATCCTGGTTACCATACTTGTTATTGCCCTGACCACACTGCTTACAAGGGCGCTGCCCTTCCTGTTTTTTCCGGAAGGGAAGAAGACGCCGGAATTCGTCACCTATCTGGGCGGGGTCCTGCCCTTTGCAGCCATTGCCATGCTGGTGGTATATTGTTTTAAATCAGTATCGCTAGCAGACGGATCCCATGGCATTCCTGAATTTCTCGCCGCCGCTTTTGTGCTGGGCATCCATAAATGGAAGCATAATATGCTCTTTAGCATCGGGGGAGGCACAGTGCTTTATATGTTCCTCGTCCAGATGGTCTTTAAATAAAAAACGCCCGCAGCTGCCGGAACCCCGGCGCTTACGGGCGCTGCCTGTTCTGCCTTGCGCAGATTTATAATCAGTAATTCTCAGCCTTTACCTGGAAATATGCCTGAGGATGTGCACAAACAGGGCAAACCTCGGGAGCCTTCTTGCCTACGCAGATATGTCCGCAATTGGAGCACTGCCATACCACATCGCCGTCCTTGGAGAATACCAGATCTCCTTCCACATTGGCAAGGAGCTTTCTGTATCTTTCCTCATGCTCTTTCTCAATTGCAGCAACGCCTTCAAACAGTCTTGCAATTTCGTCAAAGCCTTCTTCCTTCGCTTCCTTAGCGAAGTTCGCATACATATCGGTCCACTCGTAATTCTCGCCTTCAGCTGCTGCTTTCAGACATTCTGCTGTGGTGCCGATGCCGCCGTTGATCAGCTTGAACCACATTTTAGCATGTTCCTTCTCATTATTTGCGGTCTCTTCAAAAATATTGGCAATCTGTACATACCCGTCTTTTCTTGCTTTGGAAGCAAAATATGTATATTTATTTCTTGCCATTGATTCCCCTGCAAATGCTGTTTCCAGGTTCTTTTCTGTCTTTGATCCTTTTAATTCTGCCATAGTACAATCTCCTTTTCTCTTTTTCGTTAACAGTTTCCATGTCTTTCAGATATTTCTATTTTACTCCCAAATCCGAGCTTCTGTCCACATAAAAAGTATGCAGCATTTTCTCAGCAAGCTCACTCATGGGTTCCTTATAAAACTCCCTGTACAGCCTGATAATCTCTTCATTCTGATGGCTGCAGCGTACCTGCATGCTGCGGTCTCTTTTATAAAGGCTGTCAATGCGGGCCTTTCTCAGGGCATCGCCCTTCCATTCAGTATCCTTGGGCTGTCCGCCTCCGCCGATACAGCCGCCGGGGCAGGTCATCACTTCTACAAAATGATACTGCTTTTCACCCTTCTTTATTTTCTCAAGCAGCCTTCCTGCATTGGCTGTGCCGAATACTACGGCCAGCTTGAGAATCACATCGTCATTGATATAGACAAAGGCTTCCTTCACGCCCTCCAGCCCTCTTACGGACTGCAGATCATACAGGAATTCAGGGGCTTCCTCTCCGGTGACCATGTGGTATGCCGTCCTTACCGCCGCCTCCATAACGCCTCCGGTATTCCCGAAAATCACACCCGCGCCGGATCCTTCTCCCATAAAGCTATCATAGGGTTCATCCCCCAGGGTAAGAAAATCAATATTTTCCTCCCTGGCCCATCTGGCAAGCTCTCTGGTGGTAATGCAGTAATCCATATCACGCATGCCTTCAATTCCCAGATAACTGCCCGCTGCGTGCATCTCCTCCCGGCGGATTTCATACTTCTTGGCCGTACAGGGAGTTACCGCAACGTTGACTATCTTCTCCGGATCTATCCCCATCTTCTGTGCAAAATAGGTTTTAATCGTGGGACCCTGCATGCCGATAGGGCTTTTGGCTGAGGAAATGTGCTCCCGCATCTCGGGATAGTAGGTTTCCACATATTTCACCCAGGCCGGGCAGCAGCTGGTAAACTGCGGTATGGGCCTGTTCCCCTTCGTGAGACGTTCCACCAGCTCGCTGGCCTCTTCCATTATGGTCATGTCCGCCGCGAAATTGGTGTCCAGCACATAATCGGCGCCCAGCCTGCGCAGCAGGGCCACCATTTTCCCCTGGACAAAACTGCCGTCCGCCATGCCGAACTCCTCGCCCAGCGCCGCCCTGACGGAAGGGGATGTGCTGCATATCACAATTTTATCCGGGTCGGCCACAGCCCTTCTCACATCCTGGTATTCATACTTCTCCGTGATACTTCCGGCGGGACAGACATTAGCGCACTGCCCGCAATGGATACAAATTGCGGTATCCCCTGTCAGCTCCAGATCATAACGGCCTGCAACCCCGATGCTTTCCGTGCAGATATTCTTACACTGGCCGCATTTGATACATTTCGTCTCATCCCTGACGATTGATGGATTATCAGGTTCAATAGGCACCCTGATATCCGTAAAATTATGCTTGCTCATTCCGTGTCCTTTCGCAATGAATCTTTCCCTGGTTCCTTCGCCATGCCTGCCGGCGGTGCATAGCTTCCATCATGTTCTGTTTATGCTTCCAGTATATCCCACTCCATATTGCTTGTCAATATCAATAATAGAAATAATTACTGTTTTTATTAAAATTCATTCTATACTTTGTTCCGCCTGCCTTTTTATACCGAGAATAATTATAATTAAAGTGTCTGTTGTTTCCACTGTGGAACTTAAATTAGAATAAAGACAGCATTATCTGACCGGACAAAGCTGCTGCATTTTTTATATAAGGGGGCATCACATCACTATGGATTATCTTATTAAATATAAGGGCCAGGTATTATCCGCCGCCCTCATAGTCCTTGCCAATGTCGGCCTTCAGATACTTTCACCGAAATTCCTGCCCATCCAGACGTATTTCCCGAAGGAGAAGGAACCGCGGAAGAAACTTATGGCCGCCTGAAGCAGCTTTCCGTGAGCCGGTTATCCTGCATTTATGAAGACGGGCGGGGGATACGGGATGTTAATTTTCAGCTTTACGCCGGAGAGCTGTTGGTTCTCACCGGCCCCGTGGCTTCCGGCAAATCCAGCATCCTGAACGCACTGTTTGGCATCGTTCCTGCTTCCTTTCAGGAAATCCTCTGGAATGGGAAGGAAGTCCCAAACCTTTTTACCCTGTTTAAAGCGCCCACTGTCTCCTGCTGCCTGCAAAGCAGCCATCTGCAAAACGGCACCATCCGTGAAAACCTTACCCTGGGCCGGAACATTTCCGATATAGAATGCTGGAAGGCGCTGCAGTCGGCCTGTATGGAAAGGGAGGTTAAGGAATGGCCGGGCGGCCTGGACACACTGACGGGCGAAAACGGAATCATGTTATCCGGCGGCCAAAAGCAACGGCTTCTGTTCGCCCGCATGCTGTTAGAGCATCCTTCCCTGTATTTCCTGGATGATGCCACAAGCGCCCTTGACAGGATTACGGCGGAAAAGCTCAATTTTAACCTGAAGCAGCGAATTATACAGGACAACGCCGCCGCTGTTTTTATCAGCAATTCTGAGGTTGTGAAGGCTGCTGCCGACAGGGAGCTTTGTATCAGCCAGGGGGCATAGGAGGTAATGGTGGGCGAAAACGGGATGATTTAACTCGTTGTGCTGTTTTCATCCTCAAAAATAAGCTAATGTAAATGTAGAATTTTTATTTATTTACTAGCACGACGTGTTCCTTTAGAATAGGGATAGGCTTAATTTTAAATAAATCTCAGGAATTTACTGCATGGACCGTAACAGTTTATCACGACGGCAGGCATCTCGCGCGGAGGGCAGGACAATGAATGAAAACAGACTGAAAGCTTTTGCAGAGCCTTACTACAGGCATAAGGATATCATGCACAATATGTGGCATATTGAACTGGTCCACAAATGGATGGACCGTATTATTTTACTTGGTACTTATCAGCCGGATTATGAAAGCCTGCTTTATGCCCTGTATTTTCATGGATTTATTTATACTGAAGAAACAGCTGTCAGAAAATGGCTGGATTTGGAAGGAATTGATGCTAAAAAAGCAGATTTCATTATCCGTATTTCTCTGGAGTCCCAACGGCCGGAAATCCCCGAAACACTGGAAGGGAAAATTCTGCATGATGCCCATGTTCTTGAAGGCGGGAAAAACTATCTTGTGGTTAAGACATTAATTACGGGATCTGTCCGTGGACAGGATTTGCCCAGGACTCTGGATTTTATGAAGAACAATGTACTGGACAGAAATAGATGCTATCTACCGGAAACCATTCCCCTGTGCGAAGAAATGAACTCCTATGCCAGGCAATTCTTATCTGAACTGGAAAGTGGGATTTTTTAAATTCTATTCATTTACAGGTCACATAGTTTTAACTTTTGGATAAATTGTTTTGCAGTCTATTCAGAAGGTATTTATTGATTCCGGATTTTTCCGGTTTAGAAGAAAGGAAACACTATGAAAAATATTACCGCAAGACAATATCAAATCCTCGCTGACCATATGCGTATTTATCAGTTCATGATTGACATTTATGAGAAAGACTGGCGCAACGGGGTTCCGGCCCCCTTCCTGGAATACGCCCTCTCCTCCGAATGGATGGATAAATCCTATACTCACAGGAACCGTATCTGGGAGGATAACGGGCAGATTGTTGCCTTCTGTTTTACCGAGTCCCCGGTTACCGATATCTATTTCAGCCTGCGTCCGGGATATGAAGAGCTTGCACCGGAAATGATAGCGTATGCGGATGCCCATATGCCCCGTATCGATGGTCATTTACGGTTCGTCCTGTTTCAGGGGCAGGCGGCTCTTATGGATGCCGCCCGCAAGGCCGGGTACACTCAGACTGGTTCCTATACTGATATGATTTATGAATTTGATAAGCCTCTTGATTTTCCGCTTCCCGAAGGATATCACTTCGTGGAACCTGGAAAATGCATCATTGAGAAAATCCAGGAATGCTGCTGGAAGGGCTTCAACCATGAGGCTGAGGAAGGCCCCTGGCATGGAAATGCGGAGGGAGGCTATCATCTTTGCCAGGCGCCGCATGCCACCATGCAGTATCCTGTGGCAATTGAAGATGAGACCGGAGAGTATGTATGCTATGCCGGAATGTGGTGGACTCCGAAAAACCATCTGGCTTACATGGAACCTCTTTGTACCGTTCCCCAGCATCGCCGTAAAGGCCTGGCTGCTGCCGCTTTATCCGAACTGTACCGCCGGATGGAGCCGCTGGGCGCCACGCATATGACTGGCGGGGCCAACCCGTTTTATGCGAAAATAGGTTATAAGCCCATGATCACCTGGACTTTCTGGCAGAATAGGGAAAGGGGCAATGTATGAATATAACAGCAGAAAAAAACCGAGACAGCTGGGATCGCTTTGCCGCGGCCTACTCAGAATTTAATCATTCAGAGAAAATGCTGCGCCGCATGCATGACTGGGAATACAATCCAATAGCGGCCCTTCCCAATTGGATGTGTGCCATAGGGATTAAAAATTAATCCCCCGCATTACTCTTTTCGAAAGGAGCTGTAAAATATTATGAATTATGTCGATTTTAATGCCAGCGCCTGGGATGCGATAGCGAGCCCGGGAAAAGAAGATGGCCGCGCATGCTTTACTCTTCCAATAAGCCATGAAGATTATCTTCAGGCTCAAAAAGGCGCGCTTGAGGTTTCTCTTACTTCCGCCAAAAAAGTGCCTGCAGATTGGTTTCCTCCGCTTCGTGGCCAGAAAATCCTTGGCCTGGCAAGCGGTGGCGGCCAGCAGGGACCGGTTTTTGCTGCACATGGCGCAGATGTTACTATTGTAGATATCTCAGAAAAACAACTGGAAAGCGAACGGGCTGTAGCAGACCGAGAGGGGTATCCCATCACAATCCTGAAGTGTGATATGCAGGAGCCTCTGCCCTTTGCCGATCATTCCTTTGACATTATTTTTAATCCGGTCTCCAATTGTTATATTGAAAATCTTTTCCCCATATGGCAGGAGTGCGCCCGCATTATCAAGCCAGGGGGCATCCTTATGGCAGGTTTTGTTAAGGAAGAGCATTTTATGTTTGAACCTGATTTTACAAAGGACAAGGCCCTGATATCTGTACATAAGCTTCCTTTTAATTCCCTCAAAGATCTTTCCCCTGAAAGGAAACAGGAAATGGTAAAAAATAAGGAACCTTTTACCTTCAGCCACAGCCTCACGGAACAGCTTGGCGGCCTGTTGAAAACTGGCTTTATCCTCACTGATTTATATGAAGATGGTGACGGCGGCGGATTATTTGATGCATACATGAATTCCTATGTTGCCATACGTGTAGTAAAAAAATAAACTGCCTTCCCTGTTCGGTAACAGCGGGTGAAAGCTGCATATGCTTCCACCCGCCTGTTTTTAATCCTCCGCAATTTTCCCCCACATCGATTCCATCCATGTTTCTATCGCCTGTATCAGGATATACTGCTGTCGCAGAACAGCTTTTCCGGTATCCGGTATCTCTGGCAGCCCTTCCTTTTTTTCAATATTTTCTTCCAGATATGCCTTCAGTGTCTTAACATTTTCTCCGATTCTGCTCAGGCAGACCCGCTGTTCTTCCACTGAAAGGCTGTCCAGATTTACGATCACCGCATTAAAATCCAGAAACATATGAACAGGCTCGGAAGAAATGCCAAACATCAATCTCCTGAATTCCTCTTCTCCTTCCTCTGTCAGTGAATATACGGCTTTTTCCGCCATATTCCCCTCCTTTATCATAGTACCCCTGATGAAACCCTTCTGCTCCAGCTGAATTACTTTTTTATAAATAGAAGGCGTGCTGATTTTAACCCAGCGGGAAATATTCCGGTACTCAACCAGCTTTTGAATATCATAGGCGCTCAGCGGTTCTTTTTTTACAATTCCCAGTACAATCAAATCAATCGTAGCCATATTTAATCCATCCTTTTTTATATTGTTGTTGACATATGCTATAATTTATAGTATTATCAGCTTCATTGCTATATTTTATAGTATTATATTTTATAACTCATGTCAAGAAAAAAGGAGTGACAATCATGAATGGAAGCAACAAAAAAATGGAACTGCTGGGAAGCGCCCCTGTATCAAAGGCGCTCCTGGCCATGGGTCTGCCGACCATGATCGGTATGATGATCAATGCATTATACAACCTGGTGGATGCCTATTTTGTCGGTGGGCTGGGCACCAGCCAGATGGGGGCTATTTCCGTAGCCTTCCCCCTGGGGCAGGTCATCGTGGGGCTGGGGCTGCTATTCGGGAACGGCGCTGCGTCCTATATCTCCCGCCTGCTGGGCCGTGGAGAAAAGGAGGCCGCGGACAAGGTTGCAAGCACCGCCCTGTACAGCAGCCTGTTTGTTGGGGCGGCAATGATACTCTGTTCCCTGTTTTTTCTGAAGCCGATACTGAAGCTTCTGGGTGCCACGGAAAGCATCCTGCCCTATGCGGTAACCTATACTGCAATTTATGTAACCTCATCAATTTTCAACATATTCAATGTCACCATGAACAATATCGTCACAAGTGAGGGCGCTGCAAAAACAACCATGTGCGCACTGCTGACAGGCGCGGTCCTGAATATGGCTCTGGATCCTATTTTTATTTATGCCCTGCATCTGGGAGTTGCCGGCGCGGCAATTGCAACTGCCATTTCACAGGTTGTATCCACGCTTGTATATCTGTTCTATGTGCTCAGGAAAAAAAGTGTTTTCAGCTTTCATATCAGTAAATGCTGTTTTTCCAGGGAAATTATGTCCGAAATACTGAAAATAGGAATCCCCACGCTGGTATTCCAGCTGCTGACCAGCCTGTCCATCACCCTGATTAACTTGCAGACAAAGGGATACGGGGACTCCGTAATTGCCGGGATGGGTGTGGTTACAAGAATTATTTCCATGGGCAGCCTGATGGTTTTTGGCTTCATGAAGGGATTTCAGCCGATTGCCGGTTACAGCTACGGTTCCCAAAAGTATGACCGTCTCCATGAGGCGATCCGGATCTCCATCCTGTGGTCTACCATCTTCTGCGCCATGTTTGGCCTGGTGATGGCCCTGTTTCCCACTCAGATTATGTCCCAGTTTACAAAAGGGGACCTGGATTTCATTCAGGCCGGCCAGAAGGCCTTGCGGGCAAATGGCCTTTCCTTCCTTCTTTTCGGCTTCTATACTGTATACTCCTCTCTTTTCCTGGCGCTTGGAAAAGCGAAGGAAGGCTTTGTCCTCGGCGCATGCCGGCAGGGAATCTGCTTTGTTCCCATCATCCTTCTCCTGCCAGCTCTCTGGGGAATCAACGGTATTCTTTATGCACAGCCGATTGCCGATGTTATTTCTGCAATCGTCACTGTGTTCATGGCGGTGCATCTGCACAGGGAACTGCTTGTCATGGGAAAGGGTGTACGAATGTCTGAGGGAATGCTTTCATCCGATATCCGTTAATTGGGGAACAATCCGCCCGGCAATGTTGCCGGGCGGATTGTTCCATCGTATAAATTTTTATTCACAATTTCCTTTGTCAGAAAATATTTTTATCCCTGTTGCACTCTCTGATTACTTCGATCTCTTCCTCATCATAGGGAGTGAAATCCGAATGGAAAATATCATGCATCCACAGTCTTGTGTCAATATCCGGAAGATTTTTAATAAATTCCCAGACATAATTAAACTGTGCTTTTCCATTGACAAAGCCGAAGAAATAGCTCCCTATTTTTTCCTTTTTCCAGAGAGGAAGGTGGGTCTGAATGATACTGCGGTAGGGGCGATGCATCCATTCCGTATTAATCAAGGGCCTTCCGTATTCTTTCAGGCATTTAATGTACATGCGGGAATGTGAATAGTCTCCGTAGAAATGGAAGGTAATGATATCAGACAGCGCAATTGCTTCCTTTTCCACATCCGCATAAATTCCCGGATTCTTTAGCCAGCCGTAAGGATGTTCAGCGCCTGCTCCCCATACATCTGCAGTCAGAGGCTGTTTTACATCTTCTTCACGCATCCATGCAAAAACCTTCTTCATCAGGGGAACCGACTTTTCCAGGCGCTGGGAATTGCCTGCTTCATTCCAGATATTCCAGATCAGAATCCGATCGTCCTGTCCATACGTCTGCGCAAGCTCTTTTACATAAGCGCATACCACAGGTTCCATCTCCGGTTCATCTGTGATATCGTATCCAGTAATGTCCCCGTTTTGGGTATCCTCATCAAACGGTGTAACAGGAGTTCCACCGAAATAGCCGGGAACCGGTTCCGGCTGCGGCCCCAACACCGGCTCGGTATATTTGGATTTTGCAACACAGCAGTCATTAAACAGGACAGGCATCATAGTCATATGATACAGATCCAGGAGCGATAAGAATTCTTTGAAATTCTTCATGAAGGAATCATGCTGCACCCTCCACAGATAAAAAGGTACAAAAAAACGAATACTATTAAAACCCAGGCTTGCCGCCAGAGCAATTTCTTTTGCGGATTCCCTGAAGGCTCTTTCATGATCATATTCCTGAAGAAGCCAGATACCTCCATCCACAGCACCACTGGGAATAAAATTAAAGCCTGTAATCCAGGGCTGTGCTTTGTACCAGCTCCAGATTTCTTCTTTCGTCCATTTTTGTTTCATATACTCAAGTCACCAATCCTTTCTATATACCCCTGATTTACAAAAAATACACGGCCAGTCATTTATGATTTTACAGCTCCCGCAGTCATACCCGCCACTATATATTTCTGCGCACAGAAATATACTGCTACAGCCGGAATCATAGATAGAATAGAAGCTGCAAACGCCAGATTAATATTGCTGGTATATTCTCCGAAAAAGAAGAACTGCATGAGAGGAAGCGTTTTTACTTCATCCTTCTGTACCATAATCAAAGGCAGGAAAAAGTCATTCCAGGAAGCCAGGAAGCACAGAACTACTACCGTCATGGTGATTGGCTTAAGCAGCGGGAAAACAATACGGATAAACACCTGATAACGATCACAGCCATCGATTCTTGCAGCTTCCTCCAATGCAATAGGAACGCTCTTGATAAACCCTGCGTACAGAAAAATATAGTATCCCATATACACGCCAAGTTCTGTAAAAATCAGTCCCCACAGTGTACTGAGCGCATGCAGGGAATACAGTTCCCTGTAAAGGGGAAACATGATGGTCTGAAAAGGAATCAGAATAACCATCTGAAAGAAATAAAAAATAAAATTGTAAAATTTGTTATTTTTCCTTGTAATAATATAAGCGCTCATGGAACAAATCACGACAATCAGAAGCACAACACAAACTGCTACAATAGCGCTGTTTTTCACAGAGTTGAAATAGTTTTTCAAGGCAAAGGCATCCTTGAAATTCTGAAGATAAAGCGTTGTGGGAAATGCCAGCTTGGTTTTTGCAAATTCCGTTTTGGACTTAAATGCATAACAAACCGCCACATAAAAGGGAGCCAGACAGATCAGGGCAAAGAGCCACAGGACTGCAATACGGACTGCTGTCTGAATTTTATATTTTTTTGTATGTATCATAACTCAATCTCCCTTCTTCTCAGCATTCTGGTTATCACGTTAGAAAGGATAATGCAGAAAATCAGATAAAGCACTGCTACCGTCTGTCCGTATCCAACCTTATTAAAAGGGAACAGATACTGATAAATATAATATGCCATGGATTCACTGGCATGGCTGGGTCCTCCCTGGGTGGCAACATAGGAATAATCATACATCCTCAACCCACCGGCAAGCCATAATGGGATACAATAAGTAAAGGCAGGCGCGATCATGGGGATGGTAATATTTTTAAATTTTGCCCAAAAACCCGCTCCGTCGATGGTCGCCGCCTCATAATAATCAGAAGATACCCCTTTCAGGGCCGCCAGGTAAATCATCATGGCAAGTCCAACCTCTTTCCAGATTGCCATCGCACACAAGCCCAGTAATACGGTCTTCTTGGAAATCAGAGGGCTGGGCCAGCCAAGCATTCCAAAAAAATCGCTGTAAACATACATCCACATATAAGATACCAGTACCAGGCTGACAATCAGGGGAATGAACACAATGCTTTTGATAACATTAACGCCCTTAAATTCTTTTTCCACCATCATAGCCAGACCCAGTCCCAGCGCATTGATCAAAACCATAGTCACCAATGTAAAAATCGCAGTGTTACGGATTGGCAATAATAAATCTTTGTCCTGGAAAACGGTAAAATAGTTCTTGAGTCCCACATAGTTAATATTCTTTGACATTCCGTTCCAGTCCGTAAAGGTATAGCGGATTCCGGAAATCAACGGAATAATTATTATTATAATAAATATGACAAGGGACGGAAGAAGGAAGCTGAAATCCTTCGCCTCATTTTTAATCCACCTTTTTTTCTTATCACTCAATTTCGCCATAAATCTACCCTTCTCACTTATTTAAAAGGGGCATCGAGCGCAGCCGATGCCCACAGTTTTATGCCAGGTACAGATTACTTTCTTGCAGCTGCAAAACCTTCATCCATTTCCATGATAAATTCCTCATTTGTCATTTCATCATCCATTGCGAAGTCGCGGAGGGAATTGGAATATACTGTACTGAACTGACCAGTGAAGTTGGAAACAGAAGACCATGCAGTGGTTTTCTTTGTGGCAATCTCTTTGGCGATATCCTGAGCTGCCTGGGGCAGAGTATCGCATTCCACCCCTTCCAGTGCGCTCAGCTGGGAGGCGGTGCCGCACCATTTGGAGTTTACTTCTGCTCTGGTTGCATATTCAAGGAATGCAAGAGCTGCTTCTTCATTGGGGGTTCCTTCAGAAATCATCCAGGAATCGTCAATGCTGACAGGAACGTAGCACTCATCTGCATTTTCCTCGGAAGGGTAAGTAAATCCTCCGTAATTTCCATCCGGATTATAATCAATAATAGCACCAAGGCCCCAGGTTCCAATGATAATCATACCGGTTTCCCCGTTTGCAAACATCTGCTCTGCTCTGGCAGTATCGATGGTCTTGCAGTCGGAATTCTGATAATTGAGCATAATCTCTCTCCACTGATCAAGAGCTTCGGAGTATCCGGGATAATCGGCAAGACTCGCGCCGTCCATCAGTTCCTGTGCGTTATTTTGTGCCTGATTCCACTTGGAACCATAATAAATGGTATACCAGTTTGCACCATAGGCGATATCATCCTGGTAACCAGCTGCACAGGGTGTTATACCGGCAGATTTCAAAGCTTCACAGGTCTCAATGAATTCAGAATAGGTAGTGGGAACGGACAGTCCCTGTTCGTCAAAAATGTCTTTGTTGTAGAATACTACATTGGCCATCTGATCCAGAGCCACGCCATATACACCGTCATTATAGGTAACGCAGTTACGGGAGCTTTCAGACAGTCTGCTGATAAAATCCTCTCCGCTCAGATCTTTGATCAGACCGTTGTCAATCAAATCCGTATACGATTTGGGCTGTCCGAAAATAACATCAGGAGCCTCATCTGTAGAAAATCTAAGCTTGATTACATCTGAATAATTATCCATTGCCATGGCTTCTACATTTACCGTTATGTTGGGATATTCCTCTTTAAAGCCCTCTACAAGCCCATCCAAGGCAGCCAGCTTGGCAGTTTCTGTCAGATAATGAATAATATTAAGTTCACCTGAAATATCCGCAGACTCTGTGGAAGCCTCTGCGGTTGTCTCCGCAGTAGCAGTGGACTCTGCAGCGGCCTTTGCTGGCTCTGCAGCAGGTTCCGATGTAGTGGCACCTGTACTCGAACCACATCCTGTAAGCAGAGACAGCATCATAACTGCGGATAGCAACATACTGACAACTTTACGCTTCATAATAAATCCTCCTAGTTTATTTAACATAATTGTTTGAAAAAACTACGATCGCTTTTCAAAAACCGTAATGTTTTTTCTTTTGTTTTCTTGATATATATATTTTAGCAGTACTTAGAGAAAATAAAAATTTCAGAATTCTATCATTTTCCAAGAAAGAATAATATAAAATTTTGCCTTTTTATAACAAAATTTTATCATCCGTCACAATCTGTTAAATAAAGCAGGCCTGTGCAGTAAATGCACAGACCTGTACTGTAGCGGTGTCCTAATGGTATTCCTTCGGAGAATAACCGGTGATTTTTTTAAATACCTGATAAAAGTATGCATAATTGGAAAATCCGACGATTTCTGCAATTTCATAAACCTTTAAATCGCCCTTTTGAAGAAGTTTCTGCGCTTTTTGGATTCTGATTTTATTCAGAATGTTTACAAAGGATTCGCCGGTTTCCTTCTTTAAAACTCTACAAAGATGGCTCTCTGAAATACCGGCATCTTCTGCCACATCATATAAAGTAATATTCTCCATATAATGTGTATTTATAAAATCCAGAACCTTTCTCCCCTGACAGGACATCTGGCTGTTTTCCTTTTGAATCCGGCCTATGGTCTGTGCTGTATAGGTTCTGATGTAGGAGATAATACTTTGCATGCTGTCAATTTTATGCATATCCTCCAGAATGGTTTCCATGGATTTTAGAGAGCAGTCTCCGGTATTGCGTTCCTGCATACTGCAGGTAATGGTAAAGGCTATCTGCATAAAAATATTTTTAACATATTTCACATCATAGCAAGTCTCCTGCAAAATCAATTCAATAAATTCTTCCAGATAATTAGTAAAATCCCAAGGTTCCGTATATAATATCCGAAACATATCCTGCATTTTTCTACTGAGCATATATTCATTCCGGAAACTTTTGCTTGTAATACTTTTATAGTGGATTACGGTTTTATTCTCCAGGAAAAATCTGCTTTCTGCGGAAAATATCGCCTCCTCATACAGCTTTGGCAGGGCAGCCAGACTTCTTTCAGAAAAATCACTGATTCCAACAAACAGATCCGCTTCCAAGGCGCCTCCGGTATCCACAATCCGGTTTGCAATTTTAAGAGCAGCCAAATCATAGTCCCGCACGATCTGAATTTTCTGGAAAACAAGCAGAATAAGAAAACCTTCTTTTATACGGGTATGGACATATTTAAACTGATACAAAGCCTCCTGCCCGGAGAGACATTGACGAATTTGATCAGTCAGCTGCTCGATTCTTTCCGGAGATAGAAAATCTGCTGAGCTGACCAGCATCAGTTCATAGCCTGCCGGCCGCCATTCCTGCTGCAGCATTTCTTCCAGTTCGGTTACTGACCGTGTTATTCCATTAATGCTATCCTGTAACAGATGTCCAGCCCAATTCTCATAATCAGAACGAAGTTTGCTGCGCATAACGGCTGTCTGTCTTTTCCGGTTCAGTTCTTCTCCGGCACGCTTTAAAACTGTTTTCAGAGCCTCGTTATCCAGGGGCTTAAGCAGATAATCAAAAGCTCCTATTTTCAGTGCAGTCTGGGCATAGGAAAACTCATCATACGCCGTGAGAAAGATAAAGATTATGTTTTCTTTTTTCTCCAGAAGTTGTTTTGCTACCTCAAGGCCAGTCATCCCCGGCATATTGATGTCCAGAATAGCAATATCCGGGTGGTACAAAGAGATCTGTCTCAAAGCATCTACACCATTCTCCGCACATCCCACCAGCTGAAATCCCCATTCTTCCCAAGGAACCGTAACCTTCAGCGCTTGTATAGTCAAATGGTTATCATCCGCAACAATTATTTTATGCATTTTCTTCCTCACATTTTTCTAAAGGCAGTATAATTCTGACTATCATGCCGTTTCCAGGTGAACTTTCCATCTGCATGCCATATTCAGGTCCATACAGGATATGGATCCTCTTCTGTATGCTGCGGATTCCTATATGCGCCCGGTCATGTCTGGAATCCTCCTGTCCTTCCTCCGACAGAATGCGATCTATTTCCTCCTGCCGGGTTCCTTCTCCGTTGTCATATACCTCCAGTATCAGACATTTATTTTTCTTCCCGGAGGTAATTACAATAATACCATCGTCCTCAATAAGATGAAGCCCATGAATAATTGAATTTTCCACCACCGGCTGCAGAATAAGCTTGGGAACCAGATACTGTTCTGTACCTGGTTCAATGGATATATCCCATTCTAAACGGCTTCCCCCGGTCACAAGTTTCTGCAATTCCAGATAATAGCGGATATACAAAAGTTCCTCCTGCAGAGGAATTTTCTGGGTGCTTCCATTAATGGAGGCCCGCAGCAGATAGCCCAGCATATGAATGGCTCGTACAATTTCCTCCTGACCGGAAAGTTTTGCCATGGAGCTTATAGATTCCAGCGTATTATAGAGAAAATGGGGATTCATCTGAGCCAGAAGCGCATTATATTCGGCCCGTTCACGGAGTGTACTGTCCTGAGCCATTTTTTCCACACTCTGAGTCAGTTCCTCATACATAGTATTAAATTGATGGCACAAATAAGCGGTTTCATCCCCAGTGCGAGGAATAATATGATCTACAGGCTTTCCAGCATTAATATCCCTAAAACTTTTATCAAGCGCCAGAATGTTCCCCAGCATGCCCCGAAACAGATAGGCAATCACAAAAATTACGCCGATTAATACCACCAGCTCCACAATCAGAAGAATCCCGGCCAAAGATTTGGTGCGCGCCAGGATGGTACTTCTGTTTACCAAAGCTTCCAATGTCCAGCCTCGCTTGCCAACCGATGTAGATGAAATCAAATACTGGTCTCTGACAGAATCATCTTCTCCGTGCAGGGAACTTCTCAGATCTTCACTGCAATATAGCAAATAACCATTTTCATCATATATAATACTGGAAAAGTCATGTTCTCCAAGCAGCGTATGAAAATAGTCTTTATCAAAAGTCAGACAGACGACTCCTTTATAGTCCGTAGTTTCAGAATGAATATAGTGTTTAATCAGGTAAATTTCATCAGGATTATCAGGAAAACTGCGCCACAGAGTACTGCCCTGACGTGGAAACATAGTCTTATAATTATCCCGGATTTCCTGGTAAACAGTTTTTTCTTTAAAGTCCTCTAATTGCAGTTCTTCTTTGGTATCGTAAAAATAGCTGCAGGTGTACTGATCCAGAATGTAAATGCTTTTCACATTGGTACCACGCATTTTCATCAGCGTAACCAACCTTTTCAGACTTCTCATAACGTCCGCCACATAAAGATTACTCAAATCATCCTGATAGGAAAAGACAGCACAGTATTCAAGCTCTGCCACAAGTTTCTCTTCAATGGTTGAAATAAGATTATCAATATTATCTGAAAGAATCTGATTTCCATCTTCCATATAAAAAAATTCTTTTTCTGTAATATCCTTTTGGTAAATCCAATAGACTACCAGATCGGAAAAAACAATCGTGATAATTGTGGAGAGAATACAGCATAAGATCATTTTTTCCCGAATTCCCAGAAAGGGTCTCCTACGCAGTGATTTCATAATTCGTACCTCTGGCCCGGCCTTCCCCGGTGTTTAAAAATTCCATTTTATCCTGCTTTTATGATACCTTAAATCAGGTTTTAAGACAATGATCCTTTTACTTTCCCAAACAGGCTATATAATATTAAGCTTGTCAGCAACATCAAGACAAAAATTTACGGAAGGGCATCAAAAGAAAAAAGCTTTGGTATCCGTTAACTAACATATACTTTTATAGCCATCCAGCATTACCTTTATCCACCACAGAGAACAAATTCTTACCCATTTATCCACAATAATTCATCAAGCGGCAGGGAAAAATCTTTCCTGCCGCCTGAATCAAATTGAAACTATTATTATGCTGTCTTTATATCCGTACTGTTAAAGCTGTTTCCTATAACAAGAGCAGGAATATGCCTTACGGAATCCATACTCCTCGAAATTCTCACAAAGGAATGTGGCTTCCGGAACGTCAACCAATACCCTTGTAATATTATTCCTTAATGAAAAATGCAGGATATCAGCCGCCTTAAGCCTGGAACTTTTGTTTGCATCCGCTATGAATAAATGATCCCCCCGTTTGGTGCCAATTCTCTGGCGGCCGGCCTTTTCCCAGCTCCTGTTTTCCCCTTCTTGCAGCATATAAACAGGCTCTGTCCGCAATCCATCCTTCGCCTTTTCCAGAACCAGCCTTCCATCCGACGATGTCCGGGGATCCGGCTTTGCATCAATAGCCGGGGATTTTTCCACCCTTTCGGCAGTTCTGCTTTCTATAATACTTTCCGTTCTGTCCTCATTTTCACTTTCAATTCTGCCATACAAACTGAACCGATCCGCTGTTTCCTCCGTAATGGACAAATCTCCCACAATAGTACGTTCCCTGAGTATATATCGATTTTTTTCCAGACGCGAATGCAGGTAGAAGTTTGTATTCTCAGCAATCCGGAACATACATTCCGCCGATTTTTCATTACCCAGCCTTTCACAGGCCCGGATACGTTCATCCATATTATCAGGACACACATTATATAAAGGAAACACTATCAGACGGTTGCCCAGGGTTTTCAGCACCCATCCTTCATAAACCTCTGTTTCCGCTTCCTGAAACAGATTAATAATCTGTTCTTCCATCTTTACTGCCGGTTCATTCATCAGCTTCTGCTCTCCTTTTCCTGTTTGAAGCTGACTATACCATTTCTCAGCCCGGATTTCTTGTATGATATGTTCCCAATCGGTTATTTTCTCATAAATTTTCAGACAACCGGACGATTACATTTTTATAACAGTTAAGCACCCTCACAGTTATGGACAAAAAAACAGGTCCTTTGCATCCTCCCTTTTTCAAAAGGAATCACAAAAAGACCTGCTTTCATGCATTTTATTAAGCTGCCTGTCAATCCTCCTGCGCCCGGATTGCCCATCTCATCTTCGTAGAACGCGCCCTGCTGTTTCTGGCGCATTCCTCCGCTGAAGGCCGAATCACCTCTTCGGAAATCGCACTGTAAATCCCCGCCTTATAGAACTGCTTAAAGGATTTCTTCACGATGCGATCCTCCCCGGAATGGAAGGTCAGTATTGCCACTCTTCCACCGGGTGCCAATACCTGTGGAAGCTTTTCCATCAGGGCATAGAGAGCCTCAAATTCACTGTTTACATCAATCCTGAGCGCCTGGAAGGTTCTCTGACAGGATTTTTTCACCGCCTCTTTTCTCTCCGAAGCCGGGAGAAAGGAAAGAGCGTCCTCGATTGTCTGGCGCAGTTCCCCGGTCGTTTCGATATGCCCGCCTTTTTTCAGCCGGGAAACCACCTCCTGGGAAATCTCCTTTGCATAAGGCTCATCGGAATTCTCCTGAAGCATACCCTGCAGTTCATCCCGGGAAATGCTTTTCAGGCGCTGCGCCGCGCTGATGCCCTTCTGAGGATTCATGCGCAGATCCAGCGGCCCTTCTGTTTTATACGAAAAACCCCTGTCAGGATTATCAATCTGCATGGAGGAAACACCCAAATCCGCCAGTACAAAATCAAATTTCCCCGCATCCCTGGCCACCAGATCGATATCTGCAAAGTTCTGCAGCCGGATGGTAAGGATATCCTCTCCATAGCCCAGCTTTTCCAGCCGTTCCTTTGTTTTTGCCGACTCGATGGGATCCACGTCCAACGCGTAAAGATGCCCCTGGGACTGCAGGCATTTCAGCATCTCCTGTGTATGGCCTCCGTAGCCCAGCGTGGCATCCAGCCCCTTCTGCCCCGGCTGGATCTGCAGGAAATCCAGAATTTCCTTCACACAAATAGAAATATGCATTCCCGCGGGAGTGCTTCCTTTTTCAATTACCCTTGAGACGGTATCCGCATATTTTTCCGGGTTGAGCTCCTTGTATTTCTCTTTATAGTTTTTAGGATACGCGCCTGCATAGCGGACGCGGCGTTTATGCTTTTTCTCCTGATTTTCCATCCGACCCTCCTTACTTTTTATATTTACCACTCATCGCTGTACTGCTAAACAGTATCCTCAATTCCCCCGAATAATCTTCTTATAGAAATCAACTCCCATGGGAAGCGCTCCAATATAAATATTTTCATTCACGCCATGAATGCTTTCATACTGCTGCTTATTAATATAAAGCGGCGCAAAACGGATGCAGTTGTCGCATATATTTTTGTAATATTTGGCATCGGTCCCGCCGGTCATCACGTATGGGCTGACGCCGACTCCCGGATAGATTTCGTTTATGGCCTGTTCTACTTTCTTAAAGGCATCGCCTTCATAATTTACCACAGGGCAGGGATAATCCTTGTAAATAACCTCGGTTTCCAGATCATACCCCTTTGCTTTTTCAGTGATCAATTCGATGCTTTCATCCGTGGACTGGTGCGGGATAAAACGCAGGTTAGCCGTAACATAAGCCTCCTGCGGCAGCACATTCAGCCCGTCAGCCCCCTTTGCCATGGTGAAGGCAATGGTGGTATGCAGCATGGCCGCGCCCGGAGGGCTGATAACAGGCATCAGCTTCTTCAGAAGCGGTTTGAACAGCCACAGGTTGGAAAATACGAATTTCATCCCGAAGTTCATATTAGGCGTAACGCGGCGGAACATCTCCAGTACGGTAGGATTGAACTCACTGGTAAAGGGATCCTGCTTCTCCACATCCGCCATGAATTTCCCAAGCCGCACCAGGGGCGTGTTCTTTCCGGGGGCGCTGGCATGGCCGCCTTTGCCCTTTGCGATAAATTTCAGATCACCATAACCCTTTTCCAGGACGCCTACCATCGCATAGGTTCCCTTCACGCCGCCGATCGGCTCTTCCATAATCATACCGCCCTCATCGATCAAAAGGGAAAGCTTTACGCCCTGGGACTGCAGGTATTCCACTGTAAGTGGCGCTCCCTCGCCGCTGAACTCCTCCGTACAGCTGCTTGCTATATACACGTCTCCCTCCGGCTGGAAGCCCTCCGCAATCAGCTCCTCCACCGAACGGAAAATACAGTACAGGCTGCCCTTGGTGTCCACGGTGCCGCGCCCCCAGAGTTTTCCTTCCCCGTCAATATAGCCGCCAAAGGGTTCATGCTCCCAGCTGCCGTTCGCCTCCACCACATCCTGATGGCTCATAAGAAGGATCGGCTCCGCCTTTCCCTTCCCGCTCCATTTAAAAAGAAGATTGCCATTGAAAACATGTTTTTCACAGGTTTTATGCACCAGAGGGAAAAGCTCCTCCAGAATTTTGTGGAACTCATAATATTTTGTTTTATCCGAATCAAAACGGCTGGAAACGGTTTCCTTCTGAATCATTTTCGAAAGCTGTTCCCCATACTCCCTGGCCCTGGGTCCCTTATCCAGCTCCACGCTGGCAGTCATGGCCGGTGTAGGCTGCCTGCTGCACGTCCTCACAACAAGAACGGCCGCAAGCACCAAAATAATAATAAAAATCCCCAGCAATATGCTTCCTGTCATCTCACTACTCCCTCCTTATTTTTACAGCTTCCCTTTTTTGAACAGAACCCAGCCAATCAGCAGCGCCATCCCGCCTGCCGGAATCATCAGAAGGCTGGTCTGGGATATGGCCGCAGGCACCAGAACGCACAGCAGCGTCATGGACAGTACCGGAATGGCCGCGATTTTCGGACTCTTCATAAAATATTTCAATCCCAGCGCGCCGAACAGGGCGGGCACCACATTGTCAAAAGCCGGCACAAGCACGGGATTTTCCAGCACCGGGCGAAGTGGAATCATCAGAATGACTCCCGCTACGATAACCAGGGTGGTAACAATAGCGCTGGTTGCCACGCTGATGGTGGAAATAATTTCATTTTCCGGTGTTCCCACCTTTGTTTTGGCAATATCCCTGGCATTCATTGCGCAGGGGATTTTCATATTGGTAACATTTCCCGTGATAAAAGCCAGGTAGCTGCCGCCAACGCCGAGCATGGGCGTATACACCAGAAATTCAACAATGGCTACCGGGATATAGATGATTCCCACCTTGGCAAAGCCCACCAGAAAGCCCTTCAGGCTGGGTGTCACACCATTTATCGCTCCTATGACAAAAGGGACGCCTACCAGCAGGATAATGCTCACGATCAGCATGCATCTGCCGATGCGGTGAAGTCCGTTATTAAAATCCTCCAGGAAGGCCTGCTTCTGCGCCTCGTTATCCTGCAGCTGCTGCTTCTTTTTTTCTTCCATTATTTCCACTCCTCCCTCATACCAGGCTCATGATGACAGCCGCCGCCATACCCGCCAGCATACTCACCGCCATGCTGAAGTTATCCAGCACAGCAATGCCCTTTTTGTTGGTAAAATATTCGAATACCGCCATAAAAGCAGCCGATACGGCGGCCACAGCCAGAGGCACATAGTTTCCGCTGCTGGTCAGCGTGCCCACATAGGAGCCGATATAGGCGCCGCACAGTCCCACAAACATGCAGGTAGTCGCATGGTCGCCAAAGCCAGGCTTTCCTTCCGCCTTTGCCTTGGGGGCCTTCTGGATTTTGCCCAGGTATTTTTTCAGGAAAAGGATGCAGCAGATTACACCGCCCAGAATCCCAATTGTCATTACAAGAGAAATGGTTGCAAAGGCCGACATGCTCATTTCAGAAAGCTTCAGGCCGGACAGGCCGATGCTCTGCGCTGCTATTTCAGCCACGTTAAGCTCATACTGGAGCGCTCCGATAACGGACAGACGCAGCCAGGAAAAGGGCACTCCCAGCGTTCCGCTCAGGGCAATGACACCCAACAGTATGCTGATACTGGGCAGAATCGTAAAGGTGGCGCTGGAGATAATGGCTCTCTTCAGCACTTTTTTATCCATTCCGATCGCCAGGCCCGCACGGTAGCTCTTTATCAGATAAACAAAACACATTATCGTAATAAAAAGAAGGACGCCGGCAACCAGCAGGTAAAAGAATCCGGAATTTACACTTGCTATATATTCGTTGTTCATAAATACGTTCTCCTTGTAGGGAGCAGGCTGCGTTACCGGCGCTGCTCTTTTTTCAGAGAAAAGGGGCGCCGGTATGGCACCCCTCATTCTCATCAGATCATGATGCTCATTTTACAAGTCTGACTGTTTCACGGGCGATGGCCAGCTCTTCGTTGGTGGGAACCACCATGGTAACTACTTTGCTGCCCTCGTCAGAAAGGATGATTTCCTCGCCGCGCACTTTATTTCTTTCCGCATCGATGTTGGTGCCAAGGTAACCGATATATTCCCCGATCATGGCGCGCACCTCTGCATTGTTTTCGCCTACGCCGGCGGTAAATGCAATCACATCCACGCCGTTCATGGCCGCCGCATAGGCGCCGATATACTTGCCCACACGGTAAGCATAAGCCTCCAGCGCATGCTTTGCCTGCTCATTTCCCGTTTCAGAGGCCTGAACCAGGTCACGGAAATCGCTGGAATATCCATCGGAAAGTCCCAGCACGCCCGATTTCTTATTGCATACATCGATCACCTGGGAGGCTGTCATGCCTTCTTTTTCTGCCAGGAAGGAAATGATGGCGGGATCCAGGTCGCCGCTGCGGGTTCCCATAATCAGGCCCTCCAGCGGTGTCAGGCCCATGGAGGTGTCCACGGATTCCCCGTATTTTACAGCGGATACGGATGCGCCGTTGCCTAAGTGGCAAACAATGATTTTCAGATCCTTTCTGTCTTTTCCCAGGATCTCAGCCGCTCTTTTTGATACAAAATCGTGGCTGGTCCCATGGAAGCCGTAGCGTCTGATTTTATATTTCTTATAATAATCGTAGGGAAGGCCGTACAGGTATGCTTTTTCCGGCATGGTCTGATGGAAGGCTGTGTCGAATACCGCCACCATCGGAACACCCGGCATAATTGCCTGGCAGGATCTCACGCCGATAAGATTGGCCGGATTATGTAACGGCGCCAGATCATTGCAGTCCTCAATGGCCTTAATTACCTCTTCATTGATGATTACGGAACCGGAGAAATTCTCTCCTCCATGCACCATACGGTGCCCTACGGCGTCAATTTCCGTCAGGGAACGGATGACTCCTACCTTTTCGTCCGTAAGCTTACTGATAACCAGCTTGACTGCCGCTGTATGATCAGGCATTGCCGCCTCTTCCTTCACCTTTTCTCCGCCGGCCGGCTGATGGGCGATGTTGCTGCCGTCAATGCCGATTCTTTCACAGAGTCCTTTTGCAAGCACCTCTTCCCTTTCGCTGTCAATCAGCTGATATTTCAGGGATGAACTGCCGCAGTTAATAACCAAAACCTTCATCTTCCAATGTCCTCCTACAGTTTATTTCCGCGGGCCTTTAAGCCTGCCTTTGCCCCAGAGCCTATGAGAGTATTCTATCATACTTTTTTCAGGATGGGAATTATGTAAAACACCTCCTTACAGCTGTTGCATTCCCCTGTTACCGTTTCCTGACTTGGTTATTGCGGCTTCTGTACTAAATACAGAGGTATTGTATCAATAATTACAATCTTATCATCATTTTCCATAATCGCTTTCTTAATTCCCGCGTAAAAGGCTGACTTATAAGGCTCTTCCAAAGTGATATGTTCGCAATGGGTACTAATATATGATATATATTCCTCGGAAGTAAGGATTCTTTCCTTCTTCCATTTCATTATACTTCAGCACTTCACCAAAGTAAACAACGGCAAAAGATTATCGCATAATCGATAGAAATCAAATATACCGTATATGATGCAATTAATATATTAATTATCTGCTGCCGCCATGCTCCCTGTCTGCTGCAAATTTCAGACTGAAAAAGCCGGAGAATAGAAATATATTATTCCCTCCTCCAGCTTTTATCATAGGAGGCAGCCCGCAGCTGCCTATTTATAAAATTTTAAAATTAATATGCTCTTCCCCAGTAAACCATCTTTTTGGCCGGTTTTCCGCAGCAGACACATGTATCGGAAATCTGCTCCTGTTCAAAGGGCATACAGCGGCTGGTTGCTGCGAATTTTTCCTTAATGGTATCCTCGCAGGCCTGGTCGCCGCACCACATGGCCTTTACGAAGCCGGGCTTGCTGTTCAGTATTTCCTCCAGCTCCTCCATATTCCGCGCCGTATAGGTATGGGAATCCCTGTGGGCGCGGGCGCGTTCCAGCATGTCTTTCTGGATCTGCTCCAGAAGCTCCCCTGCCTTTGCTTCCAGCTCGTCCAGGGCAACCTCAATCTTTTCCCTGGTATCCCTGCGGCAGATGACACACTTTCCTGCCTCGATATCCTTAGGACCGATTTCCACACGGATCGGGATGCCGCGCATTTCCTGCTCGGAGAATTTCCATCCGGGGCTCTTATCGGAATCATCCACCTTTACGCGGAAGTTGCTCAGTCTGTCCCTGAGCTGGTAAGCGGTATCCAGAACGCCTTCCTTCTTCTGCTGGATAGGGATGATCATGATCTGGGTGGGCGCTACTTTGGGCGGCAGTACCAGCCCGGAATTGTCACCGTGTACCATGATGATCGCGCCAATCAGGCGGGTGGTCATTCCCCAGGAGGTCTGGTAAACGTATTTCAATGTATTGTCTCTGTCCGTAAACTGGATGCCGAACGCTTTCGCAAAGCCGTCTCCGAAATTATGGCTTGTCCCTGACTGCAGCGCTTTTCCGTCATGCATCAGCGCTTCGATAGTGTAGGTGGATTCCGCACCTGCGAATTTTTCCTTATCCGTCTTACGTCCCTTAATTACGGGCATGGCCAGAACCTGCTCGCAGAAGTCCGCATAAATGTTCAGCATCTGAATCGTGCGCTCCTCCGCTTCCTCCATAGTGGCATGGGCGGTATGTCCCTCCTGCCAGAGGAATTCGCGGGAACGCAGGAACGGCCTGGTTTCCTTCTCCCAGCGGACAACGGAGCACCACTGGTTATATACCTTCGGGAGATCTCTGTAGGAATGAATGTCATTTTTATAAAAATCACAGAAAAGGGTTTCTGAGGTGGGACGCACGCACAGGCGCTCCTGCAGCGGCTGAAGCCCTCCGTGGGTTACCCATGCTACCTCGGGTGCAAAGCCCTCCACATGATCCTTTTCCTTCTGCAGCAGGCTTTCCGGTATGAACATAGGAAGATATACATTCTCCACGCCGGTTGCCTTAAATCTCTCGTCCAGCTGCTTCTGGATTAGCTCCCAGATAGCGTAGCCTGCCGGTTTGATAACCATGCAGCCCTTTACGCTGGTATAATCGATCAGCTCCGCTTTCTTTACTACGTCGGTGTACCATTGGGCAAAATCTTCATCCATGGAAGTTATTGCTTCCACCAGTTTCTTGTCAGCCATTTCTTCTTCTCCTTTTCTTACAATTGCATTTGCTTTTACGGTTCAGTTCCTTCACAGCATGCATTCCGGCGCCTGTCCGGATTCTGCCGTCAAAAAAACCGCCGTTTTCCATCCCCGCCCAGACTCCCAAAACCTGGACAAAGGGACCGGAAAACCGGCGGTACCACCCTGTTTAATACGCCTTCGCGTATTCTCTCAACTGCTCCGTTAACGCCGGATTTACGTTATGCTTGGGGAAAGCATATGCCCAAAATGTAACTGTCCGTTTCCCACACAGTCACTTAAAAACAACTCTTCACGGCATGTCTTTCTTTCGCATAAGGCTCCGAGGCCGGTTGGGCCGCCGCTTTACAAAAACCTTCCACCTGTGGTTTTCTCTCTGCTGAAAAGCTTACAGCTTACTTTTCCTCTTCTTTGCCATATCTGTATACGTATTGATATTAGGCGAAATACTGGGTTTTGTCAAGCATTTAGGGTATTTTCAATCTTGCATTGTAACAGTTCAGGTTACTGTTCACTCAGTACTGTGCATTTACTGCACAGTACGTAAGAAAGTGATTCAAGAGTGCATAAATCCCATTGCCGCAGGCAATTTTTAATGGATTTATACAGTTACTGGTCACGGAGTGTACAGTAACAACAGTTCAGCCTTCGGCCGAACTGTTACTGCATCCGCCCATGATAAGTCGCCTTTGGCGAGGGGCGGATGCCTGCTGGCATTATGTTTTCTCACGGTTTGCGCAGAGAATGCGCAAACCTGCCTGAACTGTTACCTTACATTTTCAATCCTTCCATATGTTTTTCTACAAGCATTATGGCGTCATTTTCCGACAGCCCAAATCTTTTTACCAGCTTTTCAATAATCTGCTGTCTGCTTTTTCCTTCTTCCAGATTATCTGAGATAAAAATCTCTATCCCTTTTTCTATCCCCTCATTTATCCCTTTCTGCAGCCCCTTTTCGAACCCTTCTTTTTCGCCCTCCTGGCGCACATACTTCTCCCTCGCCTTCCGGTCC